>NZ_JBXFWM010000004.1:0-132895 GCF_056856655.1 Stenotrophomonas sp. STEN033 | reverse complement strand
CCCACTCTATTTTCGTCTTATTTTTCCTATCTCTTAGACTTCTACATGTGCACTCCCAACTCCATAGCCAAGGACAATGCCAAAGCCAAAGCCAAAGCCAAAGCCAAAGCGCTGGGCCACCATCAGTAGGCGCGAGCGCGGTGCCCGATTCTCGACGTGGCAATGACGGGCCTTCCCTTCTCCCGCATGCGGGAGAAGGTGCCCCGCAGGGGCGGATGAGGGGCGCTGTTGCTACTGATTTGGCTGTTTTACAAAACAAAAAAACAACACACAAAAACCAGAAAGGCCGACGCAATGCGTCGGCCTTTCTTTGCAACTCATCCCAACAAAAAGTTGGAATCAGGCGCTGGTACGGCTTTGGCCACGGCCACCACCGCCACGACGCTGACCACCACCCGGGTGCGCATCACGACGCTGCTGGCCATTGCCGGCATTGCGCTGGCCGCCCGGCTTCTGCGGCTGGCCGCCACGGCCGCCGCGCGGTGCATCGCCGGTCGGGCGACGTGCGGCATGCCCGCCGTTGCCGCGACGCGGTGCCTTGTGGCCGCCCGGATGCTCAGCCTTGCCCGGTGCGCTGTTGCCCCAGCGAATCGGGGTGTGCGGCTCAAAGCCGGGCACATCACGGATGTCCATGTCGCGGTCGAGCAGACGCACGATCTGCCGCAGCAGCTTGGCTTCGTCCTGGGCAACCAGCGAGACCGCCTCACCGGTCGAACCGTTACGGCCAGTACGGCCGATACGGTGCACGTAGTCTTCCGGAACCATCGGCAGGTCGTAGTTGATGACCTTCGGCAGCTCGTTGATGTCGATGCCGCGGGCAGCGATATCGGTGGCCACCAGCACGGTCACGCGGCCGGCCTTGAAGTCAGCCAGTGCGCGCAGGCGCTGGCCCTGGCTCTTGTTGCCGTGGATCGCCGCGGTCTTGATGCCGGACTTCTCCAGGAAGTCCGCCAGCTTGTCGCAGCCATGCTTGGTGCGGCCAAACACCAGCGTCTGCACGCGGGAGTCCTTGGCCAGCAGGTGCAACAGCAGCTCACGCTTGCGCGCGCCGTCCACCGGGTGCACGCGGTGGGTGATGGTCTCGGCAACGGTGTTCTTCGGCGTGACCTGGATCTGCTGCGGGTTGTGCATGAACTCCAGCGCCAGCTGCTTGATGCTGTCTTCGAAGGTGGCCGAGAACAGCAGGGTCTGGCGGTTCTGGCGCGGCAGCTTGGCGAGGATGCGCTTGATCGAAGGCAGGAAGCCCATGTCGAGCATGCGGTCGGCTTCGTCCAGCACCAGGATCTCGACGCCGGACAGGTCGACGCTGCGACGCTCCAGGTGATCAATCAGGCGGCCCGGGCAGGCGACCAGCAGGTCGACGCCACGACGCAGGATGTCCAGCTGGTTGCCCATGCCCACGCCACCGTAGATGCAGGCGCTGGGGATGCGCAGGTACTTGCTGTAGCCACGCAGGCTGTCATGCACCTGGGTGGCCAGTTCGCGGGTTGGTGCCAGCACCAGGGCGCGCGGACGGCGCGGGCCGTTGCCCACGCTCTGCGGCGAGGTGGCCAGGTGCTGCAGCAGCGGCAGGCCGAACGCGGCGGTCTTGCCGGTGCCGGTCTGGGCGCCGGCCAGCAGGTCGCGACCGTCCAGCGCAAGCGGAATGGCCTGCTCCTGGATTGGGGTCGGGTTTTCGTAGCCCTGCTCGGCGAGCGCGCGCAGCAGGAAGGGCGCAAGGCCCAGGTTTTCAAACGACATGGAGTGCTCCGAAACATGAATAACGCGCGCCCGAAGGGGCTTGCGTTGCTGATCATTGAAGATCAGCTGATCTCGGAGCGTTCCCGTAAACCGCGCTGCAAGATCTGGATGCAACCAACGCGGTGCGTTGGCTGGAATGCGTGACGATAGGCGTCGGAGTGGGGGCGGGCGGGCGGATGGGCCAGGTGGCCGCTGATCCTGCACCGCCGGCGATCCCTGAGGGAAACGGACGGCCGCTGGCAGACCGCGCTAGTCTAAGGGATTGTTCCGCCCCGCACAAAAACGCCCGTTCAGCATTCGGCTGGAGAGGCTGGTGGTGCCGGGCATATTCATTACAATTGAAACTTATTTCTCCGCAGACTGGACACTCCCATGAAGCTTGGTTCCCTGAAGGAAGGCGGCCGCGACGGCACCCTGATCGTGGTTTCGCGTGACCTGACCCGTGCGGTACGGGCCGCTGGCATTGCCGCCACCCTGCAGCAGGCGCTGGAAGACTGGTCGAATCTGGCGCCGCGCCTGAACGCGCTGTCCGAGCAGCTCAATGCCGGTGCCGTGGAAGGCGAGTTCGCGGTGGACATGCAGACGTTGGCAGCGCCGCTGCCGCGCGCCTACGAATTCGTCGATGGCAGCGCCTACCTGCCGCACGTGGCGCGGGTGCGCAAGGCGCGTGGCGCCGAAGTGCCGGAAAGCTTCTACACCGATCCGCTGATGTACCAGGCCACCAGCGCCGGCTTCTACGGCCCGCGCGATGCAGTGAAGGTGATCAGCGAGGACTACGGCATCGATCTGGAAGCCGAGATCGTGGTCATCACCGACGACGTGCCGATGGCGGTGACGCCGGAACAGGCGGCCGGCCACATCCAACTGGTCGGTCTGGTCAATGACGTCAGCCTGCGCAACCTGATCCCGGGCGAACTGGCCAAGGGCTTTGGCTTCCTGCAGTCCAAGCCGCGTTCGGCGCTGAGCCCGGTGTTCGTGACCCCGGACGAGCTGGGCGCTGCCTGGCAGGACAGCAAGCTGCACCTGCCGCTGGTCACCCATATCAATGGCAAGTGGTTCGGCGCGCCGGAAGCTGGCGTCGACATGCAGTTCAACTTCGCCCAGCTGGTTGCGCACGCGGCCAAGACCCGCCCGCTGTCGGCTGGCGCCGTCGTCGGCTCGGGCACCATCGCCAATGAAGACACCGCATTGGGTGCGTCCTGCTTTGCCGAGCAGCGCACCGTGGAAACCCTGCGCGACGGCAAGCCGTCCACGCCGTTCATGAGTTTTGGCGATGTGGTTCGCATCGAAATGCTGGACCGTGACGGCGTCAGCATTTTTGGCGCGATCGAACAGCAGATCGAACAGGCATCCCGTCCCTGAGAAGGCCGACAATACGTTTGCAGCGCGTTGGTGGTGAAGGCGTCCTCACCACCAGCGCGTATTGTTGTGTCGCATGGGAAGGGGGGAATCTGACATGGAAGCAGGGCTGACGCTCTACAGTTATTGGCGCTCGAGTGCCGCATACCGCGTGCGTATTGGCCTGAACCTGAAAGGCCTGGCGTATGCCGTCGTTCCGGTTCATCTGGTGCGTGATGGCGGGCAACAGCACGCAGCGGATTACGCCGCGCTCAATCCGCAGGAGCTGGTGCCGACGTTGCGCCATGGTGAGCGTGTACTGACGCAGTCGCTGGCCATTCTTGAATACCTGGAGGAGGTCTTCCCCGAGGTGCCATTGTTGCCGGACGATGCCGGTGGCCGCGCACGCGTACGCGCGCTGGCCCAGCAGGTGGCCTGCGACATCCACCCGTTGAACAACCTGCGGGTGATGCAGTTCTTCGATCGCGAATGGAACGTGCCGCAGCCCGAGCGTGATGAGTGGACGCTGCACTGGATGCGGGTTGGCTTTGCCTCGCTGGAAGCGATGCTGGCAGGTTCGTTCGACACCGGTCGTTATTGCCACGGTGCCGAGCCGGGATTGGCGGATTGCTGCCTGGTGCCGCAGCTGTACAACGCCCGCCGTTTCCACCTCGACCTGACGCCGTATCCGACCTTGCGCCGGATCGAGGAGGCCTGCCTGGCCCTGCCTGCATTCGATGCGGCCCGGCCGGAAAACCAGATCGACGCGGTCTGAACCCACAAGGTTTTTGTGGGGGCGGTGTAAACCGCGAAGCCAGCAATTCAGTCGACGCCTCTTGTAGGAGCGGCGTAAGCCGCGAAGCCGACAATCCCACCGAAACAGCGGATCAACATGTTCCGGACGAAGGCTGGGCGCGGGTTCACCGTTGGCCAATCGACTTACGCCGGTTCTGCAGCATGGGCGGTAGTGCCCATTGCCGAGCATGGCTCGGCACTACAGTCCTCCGTTTTTCGCGCAGCGAAGGTGAGGGTCGGAGATATCTGCTGACCGATGCAGCTGTGGCTTCGCGGCTTACGCCGCTCCTACAAGAGCCTGGGTCCACTAGGCCCTGAAACAAAAAGCCCCGCGATGCGGGGCTTTTTGTCATTGATATCACCAGCTTAGAAGCCGTGCGTGATCGCCGCGGGTGCCGACACCGCGAAGTCCGCATATGGATCATGCTCGCCGGTGCCGCCTTCGGACAGGCGGAACTTCAAGGCCAGGCCATCGCGCGAGTCGGCGGCGCGCAGCGCTTCCTCCTGCTCGATGATGCCGTCCTTGGCCATCCGGAACAGGCACTGGTCGAAGCTCTGCATGCCTTCTTCCAGCGACTCTTCCATCGCTTGCTTGATTGCGTGCACTTCACCGCGGCGCAGCAGGTCGCGGATCATCGGCGTGTTGAGCAGTACTTCGGTTGCCGGGCGGCGACGGCCGTCCTTGCCCTTGACCAGGCGCTGCGAGATCACCCCGCGCAGGTTCAAGGACAGGTTCATCAGCACGTTCTTGTGGGCGCTTTCCGGGAAGAAATTGAGGATGCGCTCGATCGCCTGGTCGGCATTGTTGGAGTGCAGCGTGGCCAGGCACAGGTGGCCGGTTTCGGCGAAGGCGATGGCCGCTTCCATGGTTTCGGCATCGAGGATCTCGCCGATCAGGATCACGTCCGGTGCTTCACGCATCGCGTTCTTCAGCGCGTTGTGGAAGGCGTGCGTATCCAGGCCGACTTCGCGCTGGTTGACGATGGACTGCTTGTGCTTGTGCAGGAACTCGATCGGGTCCTCGATGGTGAGGATGTGGCCGGTCGAGGTGCTGTTGCGGTGGTCGATCATCGAGGCCAGCGAGGTCGACTTGCCGGAGCCGGTCGAGCCGACCACCAGTACCAGCCCGCGCGGGGTCATGATCACGTCCTTCAGCACCTGCGGGAGGTTGAGCTCCTCGATGCTGGGAATGCGGCTCTTGATCGCACGGATGACCATGCCCACTTCGCCGCGCTGCTTGAACACATTGACGCGGAAGCGCCCGGCGTCGGCCAGGGCGATGGCCATGTTGAGCTCCAAGTCGCGCTCGAACTGCGGCACCTGGCCCTCGTCCATCAGCGAATAGGCGATTTTCTTGACCATCCCCGGCGGCAGGCCGGTATTGCCCAGCGGGTACAGCTTGCCTTCAATCTTGATGTAAACCGGCGCTCCGGTGGTCAAAAACATGTCCGAAGCGTTCTTTTCGGTCATCAGCTTCAAGAAATAGCCGATATCCATGCGAAATTTTCCCCAACAAACGGCGGCGTGCCGTTGCAAGCACGCCTCTGGCTTGACCACAATGGCCGCGCTCAGTCACCCAAGCCACGGCTCCCCAATGAAATCTAGCTTCGCACAATTAAGACGATTCCTGTGTGCTACCGCCTGCACATTCGTGCTATGCGGCAGCGCGCTGGCGCAGGATCCGGGTGCAATGGAATTGCTTACCGCTCAACAGGCAGTGGAAAAGGCCGACCGCGCCGACGCCGATCAGTACGCGCCGGACACCATGGCCATGGCCCGCCAGCAGTTGGGCCAGGCCCAGCAGGCAGCCACCGATCGCCGCCTGCGCAAGCAGGTGCCGGTGCTGGCACTGCGTGCCGCCGCCGATGCCGATCTGGCCCGTGCGCAGAGCGAGGAAGCGGTCGCGCAGGCCCAGCTGGCCCAGCGCAAGGCCGAGGTTGCACAGCTGCAACGTCAGTTGGCGACAGGGGAGGGACGCTGATGCGGATCAGGAATCTGATGGTTGCAGGCCTGCTGGCCATGCCCTTGCTGGCAGTGGCGGCGGAAGATCCGGCAGTTGGTGCGCTCAGCCACCGGCTGATGCTGCTGCAGGCCGATATGGCCACGGCCGATGTGGCTTCGTTCGAGAAGCTGCAGGCGCAGCAGGCGATTGCGACCCTGGCCAAGGCCAAGCGCAAGGAGCTGGACGACGCCCGCTATCTGGCAGAGCGCCGCGTCGCCATTGCCGAGGCGGCCAGCCGCGCGGCGCTGGCACGGCGTGAGGTGGGCGAGCTGGAACGCACCCGCAGTGAATTGCTGATCGAGGCCAGTCGTCGCGACGCGGCCCGGGCCCGTCAGGAAGCCGAGCAGCTGCGGGTACAGACCCAGATCCAGGCCGAGGAGGCCGAGCGTCTGCGTCTGGCTGCCGAAGCCGAGACCTTGGCCCGCCAGGATGCGGAGACCGCGCTGACCAGCGTGGCCGGCCGCCAGCAGGCGCGGTTGAGCACGGCCCAGCAGAACGCGGCCAAGCTGGCCCGCGAAGAAGCTGAGCTGGTGTCCGGGCAGAAGCTGCCGGCGTCCAAGTTCGATGGCCGTGGCGAGATCTACACCTTCACCGGCGATGCCTTTGCGGCTGGCCAGGCGGCGCTTTCCGGCGCGGCCGGCAACCAGGCCAAGGCATTGGCCGAATACCTGAACATCGGCAAGAAGGGCAGGGTCACCATCGAAGCCTACGACAGCGCCAATGGCGTCGGTCAGCGGCGCGCGCAGGCGCTCAAGGACGCGCTGGTGGCAGCCGGTGTTGCCGCCAACCGGATCCAGGTGACGGGCAAGAAAGCGGCCTCCACCCGCGCCCGTTCAGCGGAAGTGATTATCGCGCCGTGACAAACCTAAATGGCTGAACTTGTTAGGTTTTTGTCATTCGTGTGAGACTGAATGCGGAGCGGTTTGAATATTCAGTAAACGTTTCCGCATAGCCCTTGCCGGAACCTTTTTGCAGGCGTAGGGTCAATTGTCCGGGCGGCACTTTCGTCGTCCGGACAACGGAGGGCCGAGCCGGTGCAAGCGTGGCGCGAACCAGTAACCGATAGCTCCTGGCAGGTTGGCCGGAGGGCGGTTGGTGGTGCCACGTTGAGCGGCTTGGCTTTCTAATCCAGCAACGCCCCGTGCCGCCAGGCCGGGGCGTTCTTGTTTCTGCATGAAGGAGGTAGTCATGTTCGAAGGGCAGCCGCAGAGTGAAATCGACGCATTGGCCAAGGCCAACCCGGAGTTCAAGCAGCTCTACCAACAGCATAAGAAGCTGAACAAGAAATGCATGGACGCGGAGCTGGGTGTGCTCCCGATTGATGGGGCAACCCTGGGACAGATGAAACGGGAAAAACTGCTGGCCAAGCAGAAGCTCCTGCGGATTTACGAAAACAGCATCAACTGAACCTTCCCCACGCTAGACCGTTTATGTCGCGGACGGTGGCGGCCTCCTCGTCGGCCGTCATTGTCCGCGTCACTTGGCAGCTCGGTAGTTACGCCTGAACGTGATTACCTGACTTTCGCGCACAACCATCGGATAATCATCGGTCCGGCCGCAGAGCGGCGCGATCTGAAGTAAACCGATGCCCATCCATTCCTCCATCCTCGAACTCATCGGCAATACGCCCATCATCAAGGCCCAGCGCCTGGATGTCGGCGTGTGCGAGCTGTACCTCAAGATGGAGAGCGCAAACCCGGGTGGGTCGATCAAGGACCGTATCGGCCTGTCGATGATCGAGGCGGCCGAGAAGCGCGGTGATCTCAAGCCCGGCGCGACGCTGGTGGAAGGCACCGCCGGCAATACCGGCCTGGGCCTGGCGCTGGTGGCGCAGCAGAAGGGCTACAAGCTGATCCTCGTGGTACCGGACAAGATGAGCCGGGAGAAGATCTTCAACCTGAAGGCCATGGGCGCCGAAGTGGTGCTGACCCGTTCGGACGTGGCCAAGGGTCACCCCGAGTACTACCAGGACCTGGCCAAGACCGTCGCCGACCGCACCCCGGGCGCGTACTTCATCAACCAGTTCGGCAACCCCGACAACCCGGCCGCGCACGAGTTCGGCACCGGCCCGGAGATCATCGAGCAGATGGGCGGCGATCTGGACGCCATCGTGTTCGGCTGCGGCAGCTCCGGCACCATGACCGGCCTGTCGCGCGCCTTCGCCAAGCTTTCGCCCAAGACCGAGCTGGTGCTGGCTGACCCGGTCGGCTCGATCCTGGCCGAGTACATCAACGAGGGCACGCTGAACGAGAAGTCGGGCAGCTGGCTGGTGGAAGGCATCGGCGAGGACTTCCTGCCGGATATCTCCGATTTCAGCCGGGTCAAGAAGGCCTATGCCATCACCGACGCCGAGAGCTTCCACACCGCGCGCGAGCTGCTGGGCAAGGAAGGCATTCTCGGTGGCTCCTCGACCGGCACCCTGCTGGCCGCCGCGCTGAAGTACTGCCGCGAGCAGACCACGCCGAAGAAGGTGCTGGTGCTGGTGCCGGATACCGGCAACAAGTACCTGTCCAAGATGTACAACGACTACTGGATGCTGGACAACGGCTTCCTCGAGCGCCCGCAGTTCGGCGACCTGCGCGACCTGATCCTGCGCCCGTACAGCCAGCGTGACACCGTGGTGGTGGGCCCGAAGGACCTTCTGACCACCGCCTACCAGCGCATGAAGCTGTACGACGTGTCGCAGCTGCCGGTGATGGAAGGCAGCCAGCTGGTCGGCATCATCGATGAAAGCGACGTGCTGCTGCATGTCTACGGCGATGAAGCCCGCTTCCGTGACCCGGTGTCGGTGGCCATGGTCAGCAAGCTGGACAGCCTGGACGTGAAGTCGCCGATCGAGGCATTGCTGCCGGTGTTCGACCGTGGCCAGGTGGCGATCATCACCGATGGCGACGCCTTCCTCGGTTTGATCACCCGCATCGACCTGTTGAACTACCTGCGTCGCCGCGTTCAGTAAACGCGGCGCGGCCGGCAGCACCTTAGGGGAGGTGCTGCCATGGCCGGTTCAGGCCACACTGATAGACTTTTCTCTTTTAGCTGGAAGCCCTTATGACGGATCAGCATTCACGCAGCCAGGACGGCGAGCGCGCCTTGTCGCTTGCCACTTTGGCCATCCACGGCGGGCAGTCGCCTGACCCCAGCACCGGCGCAGTAATGCCGCCGATCTACGCGACCTCGACCTATGCCCAGTCCAGCCCGGGCGAGCATCAGGGTTTTGAGTACTCGCGCACGCACAACCCGACCCGCTTCGCTTACGAGCGTTGCGTGGCCTCGCTGGAAGGCGGTACCCGTGGTTTCGCCTTTGCCTCGGGCATGGCCGCCAGCTCCACCGTGATCGAGCTGCTGGATGCCGGCAGCCACGTGGTGGCAATGGACGACATCTACGGCGGCAGCTTCCGCCTGTTCGAGCGCGTGCGTCGCCGCACCGCCGCACTGGATTTCAGCTTCGTCGACCTGACCGACCCGGCCGCGTTTGAAGCCGCGATCACGCCGAAGACCAAGATGGTGTGGATCGAGACCCCCACCAACCCGATGCTGAAGATCGTGGACATTGCCGCGGTCGCCGCCATCGCCAAGCGTCACGGCCTGATCGTTGTGGTGGACAACACCTTTGCCTCGCCGATGCTGCAGCGTCCGCTGGAACTGGGTGCGGACCTGGTACTGCATTCGGCCACCAAGTACCTCAACGGCCACTCCGATATGGTCGGTGGCATGGTGGTGGTCGGCGACAACGCCGAACTCGCCGAGCAGATGGCCTTCCTGCAGAACTCCATCGGTGGCGTACAGGGCCCGTTCGACAGCTTCCTCGCCCTGCGTGGCCTGAAGACCCTGCCGCTGCGCATGAAGGCGCATTGCGCCAACGCGATGGAACTGGCCAAGTGGCTGGAAACCCACCCGGCGGTGGAAAAGGTGATCTACCCGGGACTGGCCTCGCACCCACAGCACGAACTGGCGGGCAAGCAGATGGCTGGCTACGGCGGCATTGTCTCGATCGTATTGAAGGGCGGCTTCGAAGCCGCCAAGCGCTTCTGCGAGCGCACCGAACTGTTCACCCTGGCCGAGTCCCTCGGCGGCGTGGAAAGCCTGGTCAATCACCCGGCAGTGATGACGCATGCCTCGATTCCGGTGGCGCGCCGCGAACAGCTGGGCATCAGTGATGCGCTGGTGCGGTTGAGCGTGGGCGTGGAGGATGTTGAGGATCTGCGGATGGATCTGCAGCGGGCACTGACGACTTGAGAACCTGGTTGAGCCGCTTGTATCGGCTGCTGCTGCCTCGCTCACTGCGCGAGCGGCTTGCACTGCGTCGTCATCAACACTTCTGCGAAGGCTTGCGTTTCACACGCACGCCGGGCTGGGTGCTGGACGAGACGCGTGCTTCCGCCGAGGGCGTGGGGGTAGCGTCGTTGGGTGGGCGTGGGGTCAATGTCCTGGGCTATTTGCGCGGCCAGTTCGGATTGGGCGTCAGCGCGCGGGCGTATACCCGTGCGTTGATGGCGGTGGGGTACCCCTTATCGTTGCACGACTCGCAGGTCGCGGTACCACACGCCAATGCTGACCATAGCCTTGATGCCCACATGGAAGTGCCTGCGCCGACATTCGATACAACTTTGGTATTCATCAATCCTGATCATTTCAGTGAGGCGATGACTGCCATGGGCGGGGCTGGCGCGCAGCAGCGACTGGTAGCGTGTTGGTTCTGGGAGCTCCCCCGGGTGCCAGAGGCATGGCGCGAGGCCGTGGAGGCGGTGGACGAAATCGTGGTGGCGACCGAGTTCGTGGCCGAGGCATTCCGTGCCATGACCGACACTCCGGTCACCAAGATTCCATTCCCGCTGCTCGACATCGTGCCCAGTGGCTTGGTCCGTAGCGACGTCGGTTTGCCGCAGGACGCGTTTGTTTTTCTTTGCACCTTCGACTGCAATTCCTCCGTGGATCGCAAGAATCCTGGTGCGGTGATCGCCGCTTTCCGCTCTGCGTTTGCGCCGGACCGGCAGGATGTGCGCTTGTTGGTCAAGTCCAGCAATGGTCACCGCAACCCCGATGCGCTACGTCAGCTACTGGTACAGGCCGGTGGCGACGCGCGCATCATGCTGCGCGATGATGTCATCGACGTGCGTCACCTGCACGCCCTCCAGATGCTGTGCAATTCGTATGTGTCATTGCACCGCGCCGAAGGATTGGGTCTCGGCATGGCCGAATGCATGCAACTTGGTAAGCCGGTCATCGCCACCGGTTGGTCGGGCAACATGGAGTTCATGAATGCAGGCAACAGCCTGCTGGTGGACTACCGTCTGGTTCCAGTGCAGCCGGGTCAGTATCCGCACGCGCAAGGCCAGCGCTGGGCTGAGCCGGATGTAGCCCATGCTGCCGTATTGATGCAGCAGGTGGTGGACCGGCCCGACAGTGTGGCCGTCCTTGCCGCCAATGCGCGTCGTGATATCGAGCAGGGAATGTCGCTGCAGCGCTCTGGTGCCCTATTTGCGGCGTACCTCGATAGCAGAGCCCCCTTGACTGCGCCGGCGTTGCCGGCATCCCTCGGCATGTTTGGAGCAGGAATTCAATGAGTAGTGTGTTGCGCTCCCTGTGGAGCTACCGGTTCTTCATTCTCTCGTCGATCAAGAACGATCTGCGCGCACGTTTCACCCGCAGCAAACTTGGTGGGCTGTGGATGATTATCCACCCGTTGGCGCAGGTGCTGATATTTGCTTTGATCCTGTCCGAGGTTCTGTCTGCCAAGCTGCCGGGCGTCAACAACAAGTACGCGTATGCGTTGTATCTGATGGCTGGGATGTTGTTCTGGACCTTGTTTGCTGAAACCATCCAGCGCTGCCTGACGATGTTCATCGACAACGGCAACCTGATGAAGAAGATGTCGTTCCCGCGGCTGTGTCTGCCGATAATCACAGCGGGCACCATGTTGGTGAACAACGTTCTATTGTGCGCGGCCATCTTCGGTGTATTCGCCATGTTGGGTCACTTCCCGGATGGCAACGCGATTTGGCTGCCGGTACTGGTGCTGATGACATTGGCGTTGGCTATGAGCTTGGGCACCTTGTTGGGGGTGATCAATGTCTTCATGCGCGACCTTGGCCAGGTGATCCCAGTCATTCTGAATGCTCTTTTCTGGCTGACCCCGGTGGTCTACAACCTCAATGCGTTGCCGCCCCACTACCAGGCATGGTTCAAGTACAACCCGCTGTACGTTCTGGTAAGTAGCTACCAGAACGTGCTGGTGTATGGAAAACCGCCGCTGTGGAGTGAACTCGGCGGCCTGCTGGCCGCCACCGTGGTGCTCGCCGGCTTGGCATTGCTGATGTTCCGTAAGTCCAGCGCCGAAATGGTGGATTCCCTATGAGCTCCTTGTTGAAAGTACAGTCGGTTGGAAAGTGCTACGCGAGTTGGAATAGCGAATGGATGCGTTTCCTGTCGTGGTTTGGCATGCCGTTCAAGCCGGCAGAGCAGCATTGGGTGCTGCGTGATATCAGTTTCGCGGTGGGGCCTGGTGAAAGCGTGGGTATAGTTGGCCAGAACGGTGCCGGCAAGAGCACCCTGCTCAAGCTGATCACCGGTACCTCGCAGCCGACCCTTGGTAAAGTCACCCAGACCGGCAAGGTTTCCGCAATCTTGGAGCTCGGTATGGGCTTCAATCCCGAGCTGACTGGTCGGCAGAACGTCTATCATGCGGCCGGGCTGATGGGGCATCCCCAGCAGGCTATCGCCGGCGCGATGGATGACATCGAGGCCTTTGCCGAGATCGGTGAGTATTTCGATGCGCCTGTGCGAACATACTCCAGTGGTATGCAGATGCGCGTCGCGTTCAGCGTCGCTACTGCCTTCCGGCCTGATCTGCTGATTGTGGACGAGGCGTTGTCGGTCGGTGATGCCTACTTCGTGCACAAGTGCTTTGATCGCATCAAGGCCTTCCGTGAGCTGGGTACCAGTCTTCTGTTTGTTTCGCACGACCCAACTGCCGTACAGGTCCTGTGCGACCGTGCGATCCTTCTGGAAGGCGGGAGGCTGCTGCTGGACGCGGACCCCAAACAGGTAATCGATTACTACAACGCGCTGATCGCCCAGAAGGAGCAGGGAACGATCAACGTTGCGAAGCTTGAGGACGGCGCGGCAGCGATCTCTTCTGGGACCGGTGAAGTTGCCATCGGTAGCGTGCAGCTTCTCAACGGGAAGGGTGAAACTACCGAATATGTTGCAGTTGGCGAGCCTGTCACTTTGCGTGTCAGCGTCAAGGTCAACGCACCAGTGGACAAGCTGGTTTTCGGCTACATGATCCGAGATCGCCTGGGGCAGACCATCTTTGGCACCAATACTCATCATACCGACCAAGTCATTTCAGGCACCGTCGCCGAGCAGACGCTGACCTTCAGTGCGGATTTCGCCGCGTTGCTGGGCCCGGGCACCTATTCGATTTCGATCTCGCTGAGCGACGCCCAGGACCATCTTGGCCGCAACTACGAGTGGCGTGATATGGCGCTGGTATTCTCGGTCGCCAATATGAACCATCAGTATTTCATCGGGACCAGTTGGATCCCACCGCAGATAACCATCGCATGAGACGTGGCTGCGCCCCTTGCGCGCCTACGAGTATCGAGCCCACCAAGCACACAGTTAACCCGAGGACCAATCGATGTCATCCAGTCAGGAAAGCTTGATCTCAGCCGACGAGGTGATGCGCCGCGTGCGCAGTCGCTTGGGCGTCGGTGAAATCGGCATTGGAGGCACTGGCTTGGCCAGCGTAGTGGCTGGTGCCATCAGTGTCGTGCCAAATCCCGCATTCAAGCCACCAACCGGCGAATTTCGCAAAAAGTCGGAGTACGTGCTGGCTGATTTCCTCGGATACGACGATCTGGCGTTTGTTACACATGCCTATGACGCTATCTTGCATCGTGCACCGGATGAGTGCGCGCAGGCGCACCTGCAGGCGCTGCGCTCAGGCGCTGCGAGCAAGATCGAAGTGCTGGCGGCGTTGCGCTGGTCACCTGAAGGGCACAGCAAGGGCGTCCATATCGATGGCTTGCTGATCCCGTACAAGCTGCACAGCTGGCGCCGCATTCCTTTGCTTGGCTGGATGCTTCACTGGGTACATACCCTGATCCGTCTGCCCCGGCATACACGGGTAATGGACGTGCACGTGTCGTCGTTGAGTGGCGACCTGCAGTTCTTCGATGTGCGTATCTCACAGGTGGTTGCCGAGCAGTCCGCGCGACTGGCGTCGCAGGAACTTGCGCTGCAGCGGGCGCCCAGCGCCGCCCTGGTGGAAGAGCTTGGTAAGCGCATCGATGTGCTTGCCCAGCAATTGGCCGAACATTTGGCCGAGCAGCAGGCTGAGAGGTCGATAGAGAAGCAACCGGCCTTGCGCCACAGCTTGCAGCCGGCCGCGTGCCGGGAGGTTTTCTCAGAGGCGGCCGGCCCCAGCAACGAGGGTTCCGCGGTCGAGCCCGAACTGGATGGATTGTATGTTGCGTTCGAGAATCAGTTTCGTGGCCCGGAGGAAGAAATCCGCCAGCGCCTGGAGCCTTACCTCAAATTCGTTGCCGACGTCGGTGCCGGCACCGAGGGCGCTCCAGTGTTGGACCTGGGCTGCGGTCGCGGGGAATGGTTGGAAATGCTCCGCGATAAGGGACTGGTGGCGTCCGGTGTCGATCTCAACGGGCTGTTCGTCGCCGAGTGCGAGGAGAAGGGTTTGGTCGTCGAGTATTGCGACGCGATCAGCAAACTGCGCGGACTACCGGATGCATCGCTGGGCATGGTGACCTTGTTCCATCTGGCCGAGCACCTGACTTTCCCAACTCTGATCGAGCTGATCGACCAAGCGCACCGCGTGCTTGTACCTGGCGGCGCTCTTGTCGTGGAAACCCCAAATCCGGAAAACGCACTGGTGGCGCAGTGGGCGTTCTACATGGATCCCACCCATCGCAACCCGCTGCCACCACAGATGTTGCGCTGGATGGTGCAGGCGCGTGGATTCGTCCAGTCCGATATCCAGCCGCAGTTTGAGGCAAGGGGGGGCTCCGATATCGCCTTTGTCAGCGATGATGTCCCGGGCTCCGCCACTATCAATGCGCTGGTCAAGCCCCACCATGCCTCGCGTGACTACGCAATCATGGCGCGTAAATCGGTGTCGGCATCATGAGCCTGCGTGTGCTGGTCACCGGAGCCTCAGGCTTCGTTGGTGCGCATCTGCTTGCGGCTATCAAGGGTGGCCATCTTGGGGAGCTGGGCACTGCAGTAGTGTTGCCTGCCGGATTGGATTTGCGCAATCCAACGGCGCTCGCTGCCGCAATCGCCGCGCAGCGCGTGGATGCTGTCATCCACCTCGCAGCGCAGAGTTTCGTGCCGAGGGCGATCGCTGATCCGCGCGAGACCTACGAGGTCAACGTCATCGGTACTTTGAATCTAATTCAGGCACTGGAATCTGCCGACTTCAGTGGCCGTTTTCTGATGGTCAGTTCCGGAGACGTATATGGGCGCGTGGACGAATCGGAACTGCCGGTTGGGGCAATGACTGTTCCGCGACCTGGTAATCCGTACGCCTCCAGTAAGCTGGCGGCCGAGGAACTTTGCCTGCAATGGGCGCGTCGTACCGGAGCGCAGGTCGTGATTGCCCGGCCCTTCAATCACATCGGGCCGGGGCAGAGCGAACGCTTCGTTGTATCCTCGCTGGCTAGTCAGGTCATGGCCATCAAGGAGGGGCGCCAACCTGCGGTGATAGAAGTCGGTGACATCGAAGCTACACGTGACTTCACTGATGTGCGCGATGTGGTATCCGCTTATGCCGCGCTGCTGTCGCGCGGGCAGGATCAGGCTCGGTACGTTGTCGCCTCCGGTGTTGAACGCTCGGTGGCGCAGGTGCTGCAGCGCATGCTTAGTTTGGCGCAGGTTTATGCCGAGATCCGGGTGGATCCGGCTCGCCTGCGACTGTCAGAACAGCGACGAATGGTAGGCGATCCTTCCGCCACCACCCATGACACAGGCTGGCGCCCGCAGATCGATTTCGACCGGACGTTGACCGATATATTGCACTCAGTGAGAAGCCCATGAGCACGAAATCCGCATTGATTACCGGTATCACCGGCCAGGACGGCGCCTACCTGTCCAAATTGCTGCTCGACAAGGGCTATGTTGTGTATGGCCTGCTCGCTCGCCGCAGCACCGACACCCTGTGGCGACTGCGTGAGCTCGGCGTGGAAAAGCAGGTTCAGCTCATCGATGGTGACATCTCCGACTTGTCTTCGCTTATCCGTGCTCTGCAGATATCCGAGGCCACCGAGGTGTACAACCTAGCCGCGCAGAGTTTCGTTGGCAGCTCCTGGCAGCAGCCAGTGTTGACTGCCCAGTTGGACGGCGTGGGTGTGATCAATATGCTGGAGGCGGTGCGTATCGTCCGCCCGCAGGCGCGCTTTTACCAAGCGTCCACCAGCGAGATGTTCGGCCTGATTCAGGCCGAGATGCAGGATGAAAAGACTCCGTTCTACCCGCGGAGCCCCTACGGTGTTGCCAAGCTGATGGGCCACTGGGCCACGGTGAACTACCGCGAAAGCCATGCAATGCATGCTTCCAGCGGCATCTTGTTCAATCATGAGTCGCCGCTGCGTGGCATCGAGTTTGTCACCCGCAAGGTGACCGACGGCGTAGCCCGGATCAAGCTCGGACTACAGGACAAACTGTACCTTGGCAATATCGATGCAAAGCGCGACTGGGGGTTTGCAGGCGACTACGTTGAAGCCATGTGGCTGATGCTGCAGCAGGATCAGGCTGATGACTACGTCATCGCTACGGGCGTTACCACCACCGTGCGCGACATGTGCATGATTGCATTCGCGCACGTTGGTTTGGACTACCAGGATTACGTTGTGATCGACGAGAAATACATGCGCCCGGCGGAAGTGGACGTGTTGCTCGGCAATCCGGCCAAGGCCCAGGCCAAGCTGGGTTGGGAACCCAAGACCAGCCTGCAGCAGCTGATCACCTCGATGGTAGATGCCGATCTGCGTCGCCTTCAGGCGTAATTGACGTTTGATGACACAGGGAGTGGCACGCAAGGTGTACGAAGGTATCGAAACGGGGAGGGCGCATTGCGATCGGCCACACGCCATGCTGCCGGCTGTAGTCGGCGTGGTCGTGGTCATGGTGTTGCTGTGTTGGTGGAATGCTTTCCAGGCAAGCCCGCAGCATGCACCCCAGATCCAAGCTGAAGCCGTCCAGATGGATGGCTTCAGCGCCGAGGGTAAGGGATTCCGCGCCACCGGCGACAATCCATCTCATTTTCTCAGCGGTCAGTTCCGGCTGAAGCCGGACCATCGTTACGCTTTTTCGTTTTCTGTTGATACCGCCCCGGGTGCTCCGGTAGCAGTCGTGGTGGACCTGTTTGGTCCTGGCTATGACAACCCGGCCCAGGAACGGACATTCCGCACGCGTCCCGGGCAGACCTCGGTTCGCTGGTCGGACACCATGGATGTTGGGCCAGATGTTCCAGAGATCGCCTCCCTGCGCATCTTCTACGAAGGCCCGCCAGGACTGCGGGTGAGTGACATTCGCGTCGTGCAAATCCCAACCTGGCGGATCTGGGTTGGGCACATCCTGCTTTTGATGCTGTTGGGAACAAGCTTGGTATTTGTGGCCGCGCTCGCTCGCTGGACACGAGAGGGCCCAGGCCCGCTGGCAATTCCGATTCCGTGGGGGCTGCTGTGCGCCCTGTGGTTCGGTGCCACGCTGCTGCGCTACGTGGCGGCCCAGATGCTGCCGTACTGGTCCGGTGACGAGTACGTGTACAAGATGATCGCGTCGGGAATCTGGGCTGGCGGTGGGCGCGCCGGGATTCCGCACCCGGACCAGATCCAGCACGCGACCAACCTGCCCAATATGCTGTACCCGTATCTGATCGCTCCGGGCTTCGTGTTCGGTGAAGCCTTCTATTCAGGGGTCCGGCTGATCAACGCGCTCGTCGTTACCGCCGGGTTGATCCCAACGTACTTGATGGCAAGGCGTTTGGTGGGGACACGCCTGAGTCTGATCATCGCCTGCATGGCCGTGGCGCTTCCCGGTGTGTTCATCTCGGCCTTTGCAGTGACCGAGGTGTTGTACTTCCCGCTCTATTTGTGGGCCGCCTGGGCGGGCCTGCGTTGCCTGGAGCGGCCGGCTTCGATCACGGCGGCGGTCTTCTTTGGTGCGTGGATTGGTCTGCTGCTCAACGTCAGACTCAATGGTGTGACCTTGCTCATTGCGCTGCTTCTGGCCATGGCAGTGATCGCGTTGCGCGAAGGCAAGGTTCGGCAGTTCTTGGCGCGGCCTACCTGGCTGCTGGCTCCAGTTGTCGCCTACCTTGTGTTCAAGTTCGTCAGTCTTAGCATTTCCGCGCCGGATACCAGTGGTCTGGGTATGTATGGCAATCTCCTGCACGGATGGCGGCACACCATCATGTCGGATCTGCGTGGGGCAGCGGGATTGTTTCTGGGTCATCTGACCATCCTGTCGATTCCCTTCGCCTTGGCATTGGCCGGGGCTGTGGGCCTGCTCCTCCCCTGGCGCAATCAGCGGCACGAAGCGCAGGTCTGGAACGCGACTTTGTTCCTGCTACTGGCAACAGCTGGCGCGGTTGGTATGGCGATCGTGTTCACTGTTGGAGTCTCGCCAATTGACCTGGGCGGATTGGGACGTTGGCACAGCCGCTACTACTTCTCGTCCTTCCCGTTGTTGCTGATCCTGCTGTTCCTGCCGCGGCCGCTTCGTGGGTCATCCACCTTGGCCTGTTACAGCTATGTCGGTGTCGTTATGGCTGTGCTGGGGGCAGCAGCCATGTTTGTAATTGTGCTCAAACTGCACGCTTCGCCGTGGTTCGGTGCAACCGTCGACAGTATGGAGGCGCAATGGTATCGCTTGAGCCGCTGGTGGCTGGTTGTGTTCTCGGCGCTGGTCCTTGCCATTGCAGCTGCAAAAGAGGGCTGGTTGCGACGGACCCTGCAGCTGCTTCTTCTGGCAAGCTGGCTGGCAGTAGCGAACTCGGCGACTTGGCATGAACTTCGCAATGGTCCTGGTGCTTACGACTCTGGCTGCGGCACTCTTGCGCAGGAGATCGTGGCCCACGACCCGGGCGGAATCGCAGTGATTGCCAGCAACCGTCGTGAGCTTGTCGACAACGCCTTCTTTCTTCCGAGCCTTCCCGTGGTCATGCGCATGCTGCCTGACGGGGGCAAGGTCGACGGCCGTTCCTTGGTCGGCGCACGCTATGTGCTTGCCGACGAGCGAATCGAAGTGACCCATGCAACCCGTCTCCCTGACACGGGTACCTGTAGCCTTTACAAGGTGGAATGACATGAGCAACAAGAACCGCAGCGCCGACGCTCCCGTCGCATTGCCCGCCCACCCGCGCCCCGTGACGGTTGTCATTCTGACTTGGAACGGTTTGGAGCTCACCAAGCCCTGTCTTGACAGCGTTCTGAGGAATACCGACACCACGCAGGTGGAGGTTATCGTCGTCGACAATGGCAGCACCGACGGCACGGTCGAGTACCTGAGCAAGATCGCGGGCATTTCTACCGTCTTCAATGGTGAGAACCTGGGCTTTGTGCGCGGCAACAATGCAGCGCTGCGCCTGATCGATGCCGATCGCGACGTGATCCTGCTCAACAACGACACCGAGATTGATGATTCCGATTGGATCGAACGGTTGCAGGCCACCGCTTTCAGCGGAGACAAGGTGGGTGTGGTCGGCTGCCGTATCCGCCGCCTTGATGGCAATGATTTCCAGCATGCTGGTACCTACATCCCCGACCGCAGCTATTGGGGTCAGCAACTGGGCTCAGGTGAGAAGGACATCAACCAATACGCTTTCGATCGCGAAGTCGAAGGTGTGGTGTTCGCGTGCGTGTACATCCGTCGCGAGGTGATGGATGCGGTCGGCTTCCTGGATGAAGACTTCTTCTCGTACTACGAGGATACCGATTATTGCCTAAAGGCGCGTACGGCAGGATTCAAGGTGCTTAACTGTGGTTCGCTGACCATTCGTCACCGCGAGCACGGTTCCACTTCGGTCAACAAAGTCAGCCACAACGACATGTTCCTCAAGTCCAAGGAAACTTTTCTTGGCAAGTGGAAGGACGTGCTCGATGCCCGCTACCAGTACAAGCTGCATCTGCATTCGACCTTGTTCCGGCCTGTAGGGTATGCCATGACTGCGCGGCAGATCGCATTCGGCTTGGATAACGCCGGTGTCTCGGTGTCATACGAGTACTTGTACGGTCTGGATAGTGTGTTGCCCATCGCTGAGTCAAAAAACCAGAACACCGGCATTTACTCGCTCGAGGTCATCAAGCAGCGCGAAGAGCCGGGGCTTGATGTCCCGCGCCTCATCTACGGGCAGGCCGATGCCTTTGACCGGGTCAAGCACGGCTATCGCATCGGTTACACCATGCTGGAAACCACGGGCGTCCCCGTCGAGTGGGTGAATGGCTGCAACACGGTTGACGAGCTCTGGGTGCCAACCGAGTTCAATAAGTGGACCTTCCAGCGCAGTGGTGTCACTGTGCCGGTTCAGGTGATGCCGTTGTCGCTGATCGACACCGACCACTTCAACACGCGAATCCGCGGAATGAAGATCGAAGGCATGTTCACATTCCTGTCGATCTTTGAGTGGGGTGAGCGTAAATCGCCGGAGATCCTGTTGCGGGCCTTCAACCGTGCCTTCCGCAGTACCGACCCGGTGGTGCTGATCTGCAAGTACTCCAACAGCGATCCGGGCGTCGACCCGGAAGCCATCATCAGGAGTCTGCAGCTGGATCCCGACGGTGGGCGCATCGTGTATTCGGTCAACGAGTCGGTGCCTTACTACCAAGTCGCGCAGCTGTATCGCTCCGCAGATTGTTTTGTACTGCCCACGCGCGGTGAAGGATGGGGCATGCCGCTGCTGGAGGCCATGGCGTGCGGCATCCCCGTGATCGCCAGTTACTGGAGCGCGCAGCAGGCCTTCATGGATGCCGACAACAGCTTCCCGTTGCAGGTCTCGCTGACTCCAGCTGAGGCAAAGTGCCCTTACTACACAGGATTCCAATGGGCACTGCCCGATGAGGATCACTTGGTGTCGCTGCTGCGCAGCGCCTTCGAGAACCAGGAGCAAACCCGCGCCAAGGGGGCGCAGGCGGCGCGGGACGTTGTCGACTTCTGGTCGTTGGAGCGTGCTGCCGAGCGCATGCGGGCCCGTGTTGCTGCGTTGAATCCCCAAGGCAGTGTGTTGCCGGCGATACCTGCCGCAATCCGTAGTCGCATCGGTGTAGATGTCTCACGTGCAATGGGCGGAGAAGTATCAGGCGTCGGCCGTTACGCTGCGATGCTGGTCAAGGGTTTGTCAGAGCATCAGGCCAATGAGGGGCGCGAGCACGACTTCCTGTTGCTGCCCGGGTTCGCCGATTTCGTCCATCCCGACTACTCTCCAACCAAGCCCTCGGGCCTGCAGACCCAGCCCGGTTCGGGCATGACCCTGTACCGTGGACCTTTGCCGGCCTTCAAGGATGCCGACCACTTTGTGCCTGGACTCGACCTTGTCTACTGCGCCGGAAATGTGTTTCCAGAAGGTGTCGGCTCCAATGCCCTGATGGTTGTTCACGACACAACTTTCCTGTCCCATCCGCAGTTTCATACCGCCGAGAATATTGCCCTGTGTTCGGACAATTTCGCACGAGCGGTTAAGGCAGGGGCAAGCTTCGTGGCGGTTTCAGAGAATTCGCGCCGCGACTTCATTGCCCACTACAACGTCGCGCCGGAGCGCGTGCACACCATTCATTGCGGGATCGATCCGACCATCTTCCATCCGGCATCGCGTTCGCAGAAGCATAGCGTCTCCCAGCGTTATGACCTGCCGGAGAAGTTCTTCCTGTACGTGGGCAGCATTGAACCGCGTAAGAACCTCAAAACGCTGCTGAAGGCGATGCTTGAGTACAAGGGGGAGGAGACTCTGGTGGTGGTTGGTGCCTCGGGCTGGCTCAACGACGACCTGCGCAAGCTGATGAAGTCGGCCGCGAGCCGAGTGAAGGTGCTCGGCTACGTGCCGATCGAAGATTTGCCGGCGCTGTACAGTCGTGCCACTGCCTTTGTTTATCCCTCGCTCTACGAAGGGTTCGGCCTGCCGGTTGTGGAGGCCATGGCCTGCGGCGTGCCGGTGATAACCTCGGCAAACAGTTCGCTGCAGGAAATCGGCGAAGGAGCAGCGCTGTTGCTTCAGGATCCGCTGGACGTTGTCGAGATGGTCAGTGCGCTTCAGCGGGTCGCAGGCAATGCGGACTATGCACAGGAACTGGTTCAGATCGGTAACGAGCGCGCCCGTCACTACAGCCTGCAACGCCAGGTCGCTGCACACGTGGCGCTTTTCCAGACACTACTGCAGGAGTCACGATGAAACGAGGGATATGCAGCGCATTGCTGTTGAGCGCTCTGGCTGGATGCAGCGCAACGGACATGCCACCCAGCATGACACCCGAGGGGGCAGTGGAAGTCACGCCGGCGGACGGGCACCCCCTCGCGCCGTTTCCTGATTGGATGGCTTCGGCCAGCCAGGATCCTGCGCTGGTGTGCTATCTGGATGCCGTGGAGGGGGGCGACCCTGTTCAGAATGGCTGGCAGGCGCGCGCCGGCGCATCCATCCACATCGCGGGTTGGGCGGTGGAGTCCGGTGCGCGGGTGCAGCGTGATGCCTCCATCCGGCTGCGTTCAATGGAAGCTGGCGGGAAGGATTTCTATTTCTCTGCCGCGCGTTCCGAGCGCGCCGATGTCACTGCAGCGCCACAGTTCGCGCAGACCCCGCCGGCAAATGCAGGGCTGACAGCGACGCTGCGTCTGGATGGTGTCGTGCCAGGCAGGTATGAAATCGTGTTCGTGATAGGTGACGAGCACCGGCCTTTGGGTTGTGGCTTGGGGCCAGCCCGGTCGTTGGTGGTGCATTGATTCATGCCGGCTAGACTGCAGTTCTCGGAGCGATTGCCTGATGGGGCGATCTTGGGCGGTCTGAGGTCGCCCGTGATGCAGATATGCAAGTTCGGCTTCGTCGGCGGGGTACAGCTACTCGTGGATTGTGCGCTCTTCGTGCTGATGACCTGGCTGGGTCTTGGTGTGGTTCTGTCCAGCCTCGTGTCGCGGTCGGGCGGGGCAGCATTGGGATTCTGGTTGAACGGCAAGTACACCTTTGCCGGGAACGGCAGCCGGCTCGGCAGTGGCCAGATGATCCGTTTCCTCGTCACGTTGCTGCTGATGGCGGTGACGAGTTCGTCAATTGTATGGATCGTGGCGCACAGCGCGGGACTGGGTTGGGCGTGGCTCGTCAAGCCGGCCGCCGATGCAATGCTGGCTCTGTTGAGCTTCTTCATTTCAAAAAACTGGATTTATCGATGATCGCTCCCGCCACTTCTCATCGCATCGCTGTGGTCATTCCCAGCTACAAGGTTGTCCGGCATATCGCTACCGTCGTCGCCGCCGTTGGCCAGGAAGTGGAGCTGATCTACTGCGTGGATGACGCTTGTCCGGAAGGCAGTGGTGATTTCATCGAGGCGAATATCACCGACTCTCGAGTGCGCGTGCTTCGCCACGCGGTCAATCAGGGTGTCGGTGGGGCGGTAATGACCGGCTATCGTCAGGCGATTGCCGATGGGGCGACGGTAGTAGTCAAGATCGACGGAGACGGGCAGATGGATCCCTCTCTATTACCGCAGTTCATCGCGCCCATCCTGCGCGGCGAGGCTGATTACACCAAAGGCAATCGATTCTGGGATCTGCGCCAGATCAAGCAGATGCCGTTGCTGCGTCGGATCGGCAACCTTGGCCTGAGCTTCATGTCCAAGGCTTCCACGGGTTACTGGGACCTGTTCGATCCGACCAATGGCTACACCGCGATCAGCTGCTCCGTCGCCAGTCATCTGCCGATGGAGCAGATCAGCAAGCGCTACTTCTTCGAAACCGACATCCTGTTTCGTCTCAACACGATGCGTGCCGTCGTTGTCGATGTTCCGATGGATGCCCGCTACGGCGACGAAGAAAGTGGCTTGAAGGTCGGGAAGATTCTGGGTGAGTTCGTCTTCAAACATGTGCGCAATGCATTCAAACGCATTGTCTACAATTACTTCCTGCGCGACCTGTCGTTGGCTTCATTCGAGTTGCTTGCTGCCATCGGCCTGCTGCTGCTGGCGACGACTTTCGGTGGTTGGCACTGGTGGCAATCAGCGCAGTATGGTGTTTCTACACCGCTGGGCACGGTGATGATCGCCACGGTCGCGACAGTGTCGGGGCTCCAGTTCCTCTTGGCATTCCTTGGTTATGACATTGCTTCGGTGCCCCGTCGTCCGCTCACCGGTCTGCTTGTCCCGCGTCGCCAAGCTTGAGTCGTGAGTCTATACTTTGGCGATCGAGCCCCCTGCATGGCCGGAGGGTCCCCGCGCGCTAATTGCTGAACTGTATTGGAGACAACGTTGGATATCCGACCGTCCGGTGCCACGCCCGAACTGCTGCGTCATTACCAGTCAATCTTTGCCAAGTGCTTTCCGCAGGCCACGCATTTGGATGCGCGCTACTTGGACTGGCTTTACGCGAAAAATCCGGCTGGTCCGGTAATCGGCCTGGATGCATGGGATGGTGATCGCCTTGCGGCACACTATGCTTGCATTCCAGCCAAGGCCATCGTCAGCGGCACTGCTTGCCGTGTGATGCTCTCGCTCAATACAGCGACTGACCCCGATTACCAGGGGCGGGGGCTATTCACCAAACTCGCGGAGGGAACCTATGCCGCTGGAGCGGCGCAGGGTATGGCGGGCATTTACGGCGTTGCCAATGCCAATTCCACACCAGGTTTTCTGCGCAAGCTTGGCTTTACTCTGATCTGTCCCCTGGATGCCAAGATCGGTATGGGCTCAATGCTCCCAGAGGCGTCGTCCGACGCATTGGGTGACCTGCAGTTTCGCCGTGATTGGGATGCCCGGTCGTTGCGCTGGCGTTGTGATAATCCACATCGCGCTTACCGTTTGGCGCATTCCTCGACGGGTGGAATCATTGCCCGGGCTCCTACCGGAAAGCCGTTGCTGTCGGCCTTCGCCGAGCTGCCGGGGGCGGTGGAGGGACTGAGTGGACATTCAGCGGGCATAGGCATGCGTCTGCACTTGGGGCTGGTGCCGCGATCGATGGGCGTGCTCAAGGGGGCTTGGATTGAGTTGCCAGCTAAGCTGCGTAGCAGCCCGTTGAACCTTATCTATCGCGCGCTTGACGAAAGAGTTAAGACGCCGTCTGCCGACGCAGTGCTGTTCAATGTGCTCGATTTCGATGCGTTCTGAGCGCGGCCCGATCTTCTTTTTACTGGCACACCCGGATGACGAGTTCGGCGTTTTTCCGTGGATCGAGCGCGCGCTCGCACAAGGCCGGATAGTGCATTGCGTATGGATGACCGACGGTGGTTGGGGTGGTCAGGACATCGGTGTGCGCCAACGCGAGAGTGAAAAAGTGCTCGCCGCGATGGGCGTGTCAACGAGCAGCATGTGTTTTCTTGGAGGTGAGCACGGAATCGCCGACGGTGACCTTTGGAACCAATTGGACCCGGTGATCGCCGCACTTCAGGCGCATTACGCGTCAGTGGTTCCGGCCGAGGTGGTGGTGCCGGCTTGGGAAGGTGGACACCATGACCATGATGCGTGCCATCTAGCCGGTCTTGCGTTCGCAGCGGTGCATGGTGCACAGGTGCTTCAGTACACGCTGTACCAGGGGAAGGGTCTGCCAGGGCCAGCATTCCGGGTGCTCTCGCCTATGGTCGAGAATGGCCCTCGGATTCTGGTGGGCGTCAGCTTCAGCCAGCGGCTGCGCTACATCTTGGCGTGCCTGGGTTTCCGTTCGCAGTGGAAGAGTTTCGTCGGTCTGCTGCCCTTCTACGCGTTGAAGTTGTGTTTCACGCGACATCCATTTGTGTTGCAGCCTGTATTGGCGGAACGAACGGCGGAGAAACCGCATTCCGGTCTGCTGTTGTATGAACGCCGTGGTGGCCCAAGCTGGGAGGCCTTTGCTGCGCGCACTGCGCCGTACCGTAATTCGTAGGCTTGTATTGCCAGGAACGGATGCCTTTATTGATCGGGTCTTTGGTAAACGGCACACGATGGGCCCTGCGGTGTGCGTCAGCTCAGCTATAGGAAGCGCGCTCTATCGGCATCGCTTACTGGCCGCGGCCTTTGTGGTCGTAAACGCCTGCTAGTCCGCCATGGCCAAGTCCTCCAGGTTCACCGGCGCGACCAGCGAGGTGCTATTGCAGCGTAGTGGCGGGACGCTTCTCGATGGGCATCGACCCTATCGACGTCCTCTCAGCAGACGGTTACGGATACTGGACATGAAAAAGCCGCGCTCGCCCTAAGGCACCGCGCGGCTTGGTTATGTGCCGCTTACAGTGCTGCGGCCAGCTCTGGCAGCAGCGTGAACAAATCCCCTACCAATCCAATATCGGCAATCTCAAAGATCGGCGCATCGCCGTCCTTGTTGATGGCGACAATCGTGCCGGCGTCCTTGATGCCGGTCAGATGCTGGATCGCGCCAGAGATGCCTACGGCGATATACAGCTCCGGTGCGATGATCTTGCCGGTCTGGCCGACCTGCATGTCGCTGGGCACATAGCCTGCGTCCACCGCGGCGCGCGAGGCGCCAACGCCCGCACCGAGCTTGTCGGCCAGCGCGTAGATCACCTTGAAGTTATCTTCCGAACCGACGCCACGGCCACCGGAGACCACGCGCTTGGCGCTCTGCAGGTCCGGGCGGTCGCTCTTGCCGGCGGCAAGGCCGATGAAGCGGGTGTGGCCCGGCAGGGCTGCATCGACGCTCAGGGCCTCGACCGGGGCGTTGTTGCCCTTGGCCGCTTCCTGCCAGGAGGCGGCGCGCACGGTGGCGACGACGACCTGGTCGGCGGGCACCTCGACGGTGATGATCGCGTTGCCTGCGTAGATCGGGCGCTTGAAGGTATGGGCGCCTTCGACCGACATCAGGTCAGAGACCTGGTTGACGCCGAGCAGGGCGGCCACGGCCGGCATTACATCCTTGCCGGTGGTGGTCGACGGGCCGAATACATGGCTGTAGCCGGCAGCGGCTTTGGCGATCTGCGGTGCCTGTACCTGTGCCAGCGCGTGCTCATTGGCCGGGTTGGCGATGGTCAGCACCTTGCTGACGCCGGCGATCTGCGCGGCTTCGGCAGCGATGGCGGCCGGGTCGGCGGCCAGCACCAGCACGTGGATGTCGCCGCCCACTGCGGTTGCTGCCGACACCGTCTTGGCGACGGCGCTGTTGAGCTTGCCGTCCAAGTGTTCGGCGATGACGAGAATCTTGGCCATTACAGCAACCCCTTCTGCTTGAGTGCGGCTACCAGTTCGGCAGCATCCTTCACCATCACGCCCTTGCTGCGCTTGGATGGCGCCGCGTACTGGGTGGTCTTGAACGTGTCGGCGGCTTCAACGCCGAGGTCGGCCAGCTGCAGGGTTTCCAGCGGCTTGGCCTTGGCCTTCATGATGTCCGGCAGCTTGATGAAGCGCGGCTCGTTCAGGCGCAGGTCGGTGGTGATCACCGCCGGCAGGTCGACTTCCAGCGTTTCCAGGCCGGCGTCGACTTCACGAGTGACCGTGGCCTTGCCGTCGGCGATCTCGACCTTGGAGGCAAAGGTGGCCTGCGGACGTGCCCACAGCGTGGCCAGCATCTGACCGGTCTGGTTGGCATCGTCGTCGATGGCCTGCTTGCCGAGGATGACCAGGTCTGGCTGTTCCTTCTCGACCAGCTTGAGCAGGGTGCGGGCGGCGGTCAGCGGCTGGATGGCCTGGTCGGTGACCACGTGGATGGCGCGGTTGGCGCCCATGGCCAGGCCGTTGCGCAGGTGCGCCTGGGCATCGGCAGGGGCGATGGTGGCCACGATCACATCCGTGGCGATGCCCTTGTCGCGCAGGCGCAGGGCTTCTTCCAGGGCGATCTCATCGAACGGGTTCGGCGAGAGCTTGACGCCGTCGGTGACTACGCCGGAACCGTCCGGTTTTACCTGAATGCGGACGTTGTAGTCCACCACGCGCTTGTACGCGACGAGGATTTTCATCTGGCGCTAGATCCTTGTAATGCCGACCAGGGTCGGTTCACTGTAAACGGGAACGTCCGGAGCCGAGAACGGCAGCCGGTTCGGGGGTGGGATCTGGATTCTAACTGTCTCTACGTGATCGTGTGAATGTGCCTGGTATGCAGCCATAGCAGGCATCAAGCCGCACACCCGCCCCAATTCGCATCCTTGCAGGGTATGCTGGACAGTCAGGTCCAGGAGCTCACTATGCCGCGTTCGGCTGCCACACTCACCCCCACTGTCATCGCGATGATCCTTGTCACGCTGGCAATGCTGGCGTGTGGCCAAGTGCTATTCAAGCAAGCGTCAACGCAGGTCTCATTCGCACGCCCTGCCAGTTTCCTGTCCGCGACGTTGATCATCGCGTTGTTCGTCTACGGTGCGGCAACCTTGCTCTGGCTGGCAGTACTTTCGCGCGTGCCACTATCGTTGGCGTTTCCGTTCTATGGGCTGTCGTTCCTTCTGGTACCCGCGTTCGCATGGTGGCTGTTGCACGAGCCGATCCGGCCGCATACTTGGATCGGTGGCATCGTCATTCTGGCAGGTGTGGTGATCGCATCGTTGGGCGATAGACCGCAGTGAAATGAATCGCGGTGGCATTGCGAGTGCCATTCAGACAAAATGCGGTTCGCGGTATAGGACATGGCGCACTGGAGGGGGAAGTGACTGGATCGGATTTGGCTACGTTCCAGGTGGGGGAACAATGTCCTGCCTGTTTTAAGATGATGCGTGCGGGGCTCACTTCATGGCACCGTGTCTGTGCAAACTGCGGCTACGAAGGTAGTACGTTGCTGGTTGACATCGACGTCTTGGGGGTCAAGGACGTGATCGATGAAACCATGCGTGAGGAGGGGTTGAATGACTTGCGCCAGCGCAATTTCGCCGCGCTGGAGTCTGATCTGGCTGATAGGGTGACTGCTGCTGTCGGAGCGCGGCCGCGCATGCTCGACGTCGGCTGCGCACACGGTTGGTTCTTGGAGGCCAGCAGGGATGATTTCGAAGTCACTGGCATAGAGCCAGACGTACGGGTCGCCGATGCTGCCGCTGCGCGAGGATTGACCATTCGAAACGGATTCTTCCCCGACGCGCTGGGCACAGACGAGCGCTTCGACGTCATCGTATTCAACGACGTGCTCGAGCATATCCCGGATATTGGCGCAGCGTTGCGTGCTTGTGGGGAGCGCCTGCAGCCCGGCGGTTGGGTGGTGGTCAATGCGCCTGCGCGAACCGGCGTGCTTTACCAGATATCCGTATTGATGGCGCGGTTGGGTCTGCCAGCATCGTTCGATCGCATGTGGCAGAAGGGTTTTCTTTCACCGCATGTGCATTACTTGGACGACGCCAGCATGCAGGCCATCGCCGTCCATGCCGGCCTGACTGTCGCGGACGTACGTACGCTGCCATCGCTGAGCACGCGGGGACTGTATGCGCGTATTCGCGCCGATCGCGGCGTCTCCTTTGCAAAGGCTGCGGGGGTGGCTTCATTGCTGACCTTGGCAAGCCCTGTCCTCAAAATGCTACCGGCCGACATCAAGGTGTGGATGCTTCGGGCTGGTAGCTGAACGGCCGATACGCCTCCTGCACAGCGTCGTTGTATGCTTTCAAACTGACGTCGGGCGGCTTTCAGGCCGCCCGCTGACGCAATTTGAACAGGAGAGCAGGTAGTGCCTACATGGTTTGTCACCGGCGGTGCCGGATTCATTGGCGGTAACTTCGTATTGGAGGCTGTCGCCAAAGGTATGCGTGTCGTCAACCTGGACGCGCTGACCTATGCGGGTAACCTGAAGACTTTGGCTCCGCTAGAGGGCAACCCTGATCACGTCTTCGTTCAGGGCGACATCGGCGACCAGTCGTTGGTTGCTCGGATGCTGGCCGAGCACCGCCCTGACGCGGTCCTGAATTTTGCCGCCGAAAGTCATGTCGATCGTTCCATTGACGGTCCAGGTGCCTTCATCCAGACCAACGTGGTTGGAACCCTGGGCCTGCTGGAGGCGGTGCGCGATTACTGGAAGTCACTTCCGGCTGACAAGGCTGGTGCATTCCGCTTCCTGCATGTCTCCACCGACGAGGTCTATGGCACGCTGGGCGAGACCGGCAAGTTCACCGAAACCACGCCGTATGCTCCAAATTCCCCGTACTCTGCCTCTAAGGCGGCCTCCGACCATCTGGTGCGTGCCTTCCACCACACTTATGGTTTGCCGGTGTTGACCACCAATTGTTCCAACAACTACGGCCCGTATCACTTCCCGGAAAAACTCATCCCGCTGGTCATCGCCAAGGCGCTTGCTGGTGAAGCGCTGCCGGTCTACGGCGACGGCAAGCAGGTGCGTGACTGGCTGTTTGTCGCCGATCATTGTGAAGCGATCCGCACCGTGCTGGCCAAGGGCAAGGTGGGAGAGACCTACAACGTGGGCGGCAACTCGGAAAGGCAGAACATCGAGGTGGTGCAGGCCATCTGTGCGCTGCTGGATGCGCGTCGTCCGCGCGCCGACGGCAAGCCACGCAGCGAGCAGATCACCTATGTCACCGATCGACCAGGCCACGATCGCCGCTACGCCATTGATGCTTCCAAGCTGAAGGACGAACTGGGCTGGGAGCCGAAGTACAGCTTCGAGCAGGGTATTGCCTTCACCGTGGACTGGTATCTGGATAACCAGCAATGGGTGAAGAGTGTGCTGGACGGTAGCTATCGCTTGCAGCGGATCGGCACTGACGCCTGACATCGACGATCCAGTGCTCGCAATATTCTGCGGGCAAACAAAGGAACAACCATGACGCAACGTAAGGGCATCATCCTGGCTGGCGGCTCGGGTACACGGCTGTATCCGATCACCAAGGGAGTCAGCAAGCAGTTGTTGCCGGTCTATGACAAACCAATGATCTACTACCCGCTGAGCGTGTTGATGCTGGCGGGTATCCGCGAAGTGCTGATCATCAACACGCCGCACGAGCAGGCCTTGTTCCAGCAGCTGTTGGGAGATGGTTCGCAGTGGGGTATGGACATCCAGTACGCGGTGCAACCGAGCCCGGATGGTTTGGCGCAGGCGTACCTGATTGGCCGCGATTTCGTCGACGGCAAGCCCAGCTGTTTGGTGTTGGGTGACAATATTTTCCACGGTACCGGCCTGCGCGAGGTGCTCAGGCGTGCCGACGCGCGCGATACCGGCGCGACGGTATTCGGCTATTGGGTCAACGATCCGGAGCGCTACGGCGTGGCCGAATTCAACAAGGACGGAAAAGTTGTTGGTTTGGTGGAAAAACCAACCGAGCCACGTTCCAACTATGCAGTGACCGGCCTGTACTTCTACGATGGCAATGCCAGTGACTATGCCGCAGCATTGAAGCCCTCGCCGCGCGGAGAGCTGGAGATCACCGATCTCAACCAGCGTTACCTGGATGAAGGTACGTTGCAGCTGGAGCCGATGGGCCGTGGCTATGCATGGTTGGATACCGGCACGCACCAGTCCTTGCTGGAGGCCTCCAACTTCATCGAAACCATCCAGACCCGGCAGGGCCTGCAAGTCTGCTGCCCTGAAGAGATTGCCTATGGCCAGGGCTGGATCACGGCGGAGCAGCTCGAAGCATTGGCTGCGCCTCTGTCCAAGAATGGTTATGGACAATATCTGCAGAAGCTCGTCCAGCGAGGAATCGTTCCGTGAAAGTGATTGAAACCGCGATGCCCGGCTGTGTCGTCATCGAGCCAGCGGTGTTTGGCGATGAGCGCGGCTTCTTCTTCGAGACGTGGAACGCAGAGCGCTTCAAGGCGCAGGGGCTGCCTGACAAATTCGTCCAGAGCAATGTATCGGCATCGAGCAGGGGCGTCCTTCGTGGCCTGCACTACCAGTGGCCGCGTCCGCAGGGCAAGCTGGTCAGTGTGCTGGAAGGCGAGGTGTATGACGTGGCGGTGGATATCCGCCGAGGTTCGCCAACCTTCGGCAAATGGGAGGCCGTTGTCCTGAGTGCCGAGAACAAGCGCCAGTTCTGGATTCCAGAAGGCTTCGCACACGGTTTCGCCGTGCTGTCCGAGCGTGCGGTATTCAGCTACCTGTGCACGGAGGTGTATCTGAAGGACTTCGATGCGGGTGTTCGCTGGAATGATGCCGATATCGGCGTGGACTGGCCGATCAGCGCTCCGATCCTGTCCGGCAAGGACGAGAACGCGCCGTTCCTGAAGGACATTGCCGGAGACCGCCTGCCGGTTTATATCCCGTGACCCTGCTGGTTCTTGGCGGAAATGGTCAGGTCGGGCAGGAGCTGCTGCGCGCGCTTGCGCCGCTTGGACTTGTCGTTGCGACCACCCGCACTGGCAAGCTGGCCGACGGCAGTGACTGCGAGATCGCGGACTTCGATGCGCCCGAAAGCCTGCCTGACTTGCTGGACCGGCTGCGGCCGTCGGTGGTGATCAATGCAGCCGCCTATACTGCGGTGGACAAGGCCGAGCAGGAGCCCGAGGCGGCGTTCCGGGCCAATGCACAAGCGCCCGCGGTAATCGCCCGGTGGTGCGCCGCGCATGGCGTGCCGATGGTGCACTACTCAACGGACTATGTATTCAACGGGCAGGGCACAGCTGCCTACGTGGAAGACGAAGCCACCGCGCCGCTGGGTGTCTATGGCCGCAGCAAGCGTGATGGTGAAGTCGCCATTCGTGATGCTGGTGGTCGTCATCTGATTTTCCGCACCGCGTGGGTCTACGCCTCGCACGGCGGCAACTTCCTGCGCACGATGCTGCGAGTCGGTGCCGAACGCGACGAACTGCGGGTAGTGGCCGACCAAGTGGGGACGCCGACACCGGCTGCCTTGATTGCCGATGTCACCGCACAGGTGTTGCAGCATCCAGGGCAGTTGTCGGGGACTTGGCATCTGACGGCATCGGGCCAGACCAGCTGGCATGGTTTCGCCGAAGCGATCTTTGCCGAGGCCGTTGCCGCAGGCGTGCTGGCCAAAGTGCCCGCCGTGCAGGCGATCTCCAGCTCGGAGTACCCAACCCCGGCAAAGCGTCCAGCCTGGTCGGTACTGGACAATCGCAGGCTACAGCAGGACTTCGGCATCATCCTGCCAAGCTGGCAGGATGGGCTGCGTCGGGTAGTGGGTGAAATAGCGGCGGCATGATCTTCTGTTCCTGGCGTCGTGATGGGTTGCCGGAACATTGCCAGTACAACAAAAAACCCCGGTTTTCGCCGGGTTTTTTTTGTTGGCCGCATGGTGGCATCAAGTGCGTCCGTAGGTATCCTCGAAGCGCACGATGTCATCCTCGCCCAGATAGCTGCCCGACTGGACTTCGATCAGTTCAAGGGGGAGCTTGCCGGGATTGCGCAGGCGGTGGGTGACGCCTAGCGGAATGTAGGTGCTCTGGTTCTCGGTAAGCAACAGTACTTCATCGCCACGGGTGACTTCCGCCGTGCCACTGACCACGATCCAGTGTTCGGCACGGTGATGATGCATCTGCAGGCTAAGCGTGCCGCCGGGCTTGACGGTGATGCGCTTGACCTGGAAACGGTCGCCTTGGTCGATGGAGTCATATGCGCCCCACGGGCGGTAGACCTTGCGGTGCCAGGCGGCCTCGCTGCGGCCATCGGCCTTCAGGCGGGCCACGACATCCTTTACTTCCTGCATGCGGTCGGATCTGCCCACGAGTACAGCATCGTCGGTCTCGACCACGATCACATCGTCAAGGCCAACCATTGCGATCAGGCGTTCGCCATAGGCGAACGTGTCATGGCAATCGATGGCGATGACATCGCCGCGATGGGCGTTGCCGTTCGCATCCTGCTCGGAGACATCACGCAGCGCGGTCCACGAACCAACATCGCTCCAGCCGGCATCGAGTGGTACGACTGCCGCGTCTGCTGTTTTTTCCATCACCGCGTAGTCGATGGAATCGGACGGACTGGCCTTGAATGCGTCCGCATCCAGACGGATGAAGTCGGCATCACGGCGGGCTTTGTCCCATGAAGCACGGCAGGCAGCAAGAATCTGCGGTTGCAGGCGTTCCAGTTCCTGCAGGTAGCGAGAGGCGCGGAACAGGAACATGCCGCTGTTCCAGTAGTACTCGCCAGTTGCGATATAGGCCTGCGCGGTTGCCAGGTCGGGTTTCTCGACGAATCGCTCGATTGCCCGGGTACCCTCACCAGCGATGGCCTTGATATAGCCATACCCGGTTTCCGGTGCGGTCGGCTGGATGCCGAAAGTAACCAGCTTGCCCTGCTCGGCGACAGCAGCAGCATCAAGAATCGCGCGGTGGAAATGCGCGACGTCATGTATCAAATGATCTGACGGCAACACTAGCAGCAGCGGATCGGCACCATCGCGGCAGGCCTCCAAAGCGGCCGCGGCGATGGCCGGAGCGGTATTGCGTCCGATCGGTTCCAGCAGGATGGCCGACGGCGTGGTACCCGCCTGCTGCAACTGCTCGGCGGCGATGAAACGGTGCGCTTCGTTTGCCACCACGATGGGGGGCTGGGTTGCGACATCGGCTACCCGTAGCCAAGTGGATTGCAACATGCTGTTTGCGCCAGCGAGCTGCAGGAACTGTTTGGGGTAGGCCTCGCGTGACAATGGCCACAGACGCGTGCCGGAACCGCCGGAGAGGATAACTGGAAGGATGTGGCTCATGTGATTACTCAGGCAGTAAGTAGGTCGGAGATCTCGGTGGTGCGTTCGGCCAGCAAGGCCGCATCGCCTCGGGTCTCAACATTCAAGCGCAGCAATGGTTCTGTGTTGGAGCTGCGCAGATTGAAGCGCCAGCTGCCGAAATCTGCGCTGATGCCGTCTGTGTGATCCAGCTCCGGTGAGAGTGCTGCGAAGTGTGCCATTACCCGGGCCACGGCCGCCTTGGCGTCGGCGACCTTGAAGTTGATTTCACCGCTGCACGGGAAGCGCGCCATGCGATCCTCAACCAGTTCGGCCAGCGATTGACCGCTGTTGGAGACCTGAACGGCAATCAACAGCCAAGGGATCATGCCCGAGTCGGCATAGGCGAATTCGCGGAAGTAGTGGTGGGCACTCATCTCACCGCCATAGACGGCGTTCTCGGCGCGCATCTTTTCCTTGATGAAGGCGTGACCACTCTTGCACAGTACCGGCACGCCGCCGGCGGCTTCAACCATCTCGACCGTGTTCCAGGTCAGGCGCGGGTCGTGGATGATCTTGCCGCCCGGGTTGCGGGCGAGGATGGCCTGGGCCAGCAGACCGACCAGGTAATAGCCTTCGATGAAGCGGCCGTTGTGGTCGAAGAAGAAGCAGCGGTCGAAGTCGCCGTCCCACGCGATACCGAAGTCAGCACCGTGCTCACGCACCGCCTTGGCGGTGGCTTCGCGGTTCTCCGGCAAGAGTGGATTGGGGATACCGTTGGGGAAGCTGCCATCGGGCTCGTGGCAGATACGCACGAACTCCAGCGGCAGATGCGGCGCCAGCAGGTCGACGATGGCGCCGGCGCCGCCGTTGCCGGCATTGACTACCAGCTTCAGGGGCTTGAGCTGGCTGGGATCGATGTAGCTGAGCAGGTGCTGGATGTAGGCCGCCTTGTCATGCTGGGCGGTCTGGTCGCCGCGTGCAGGCTGCGGCTGCGATTCATCGACGGCCACCGCATCGGAAATGGCAAACAGGCCGGTATCCGAGCTGATCGGGCGCGCTTGTTCGCGCACCAGCTTCATGCCGTTGTAGTCCATCGGGTTGTGGCTGGCGGTGACCATCACGCCGCCGGCCGCCTGCAGGTGGCCGGTCTGGAAGTAGACCTCTTCGGTGCCGCACAAGCCGATGTCGATGACGTCACGGCCTTCCCCGCGCAAGCCAGCGGCCAGCGCGTCCTGCAGCGCCGGGCTGGTCAGGCGTACGTCATGGCCGAGCACCACCGGCCCCGCGCCGAGTTCGGCAGCCAAGGCCTTGCCGATCTTGCGGGCCATGTCTTCGTTGAGCTCTTCAGGCACGCGGCCGCGGATGTCGTAGGCCTTGAACGCGGGGAGGGGCATGCATGCATCCTGCTGGGTTAAAGATTCCCTAGTTTAGTCCGGTACGCGTTCATTGGCTGTCTGTACGCTGGCTGGCTGTTTCCCCGGAAGGCTTGCTGGCCGAAGGTCCAAGGGGGTTGACCCTGCGGTATGGCTAGAATACGGGCATCTTCAGCACTGTGAGCGTGATGCGATGAGCGATCTCTCCCCGACCCGGCAGCGCGGCAAGGTTTTTGCCAGCGCCGCCGACGCCCTGGCCGGCATCGTGGCCGATGGGCAAACCCTTGCCGTTGGTGGCTTTGGCCTGTGTGGCATCCCCGAGGCACTGATTGCCGCGCTGCGCGATAGCGGGGTCAAGGGTCTGACCGCGATCTCCAATAATGCCGGCGTCGATGGCTTCGGCCTGGGCCAGTTGTTGGAAACCCGCCAGATCAAGAAGATGATTTCCTCTTACGTTGGCGAGAACAAGGAATTCGAGCGCCAGTACCTGGCCGGTGAGCTGGAGCTGGAATTCAACCCGCAAGGCACCCTGGCCGAGCGCCTGCGCGCCGGCGGTGCCGGTATCCCGGCGTTCTTTACCGCTACCGGCTACGGCACCATCGTTGCCGAAGGCAAGGAGACCCGTGAGATCGACGGCAAGCACTACGTGCTGGAAACCGCGCTGAAGGCCGACGTTTCGCTGATCAAGGCGTGGAAGGCCGATGAGGCCGGCAATCTGCTGTTCCGCAAGACCGCGCGCAACTTCAACCCGGCCTGCGCGATGGCCGGCAAGGTCTGCGTGGTGGAAGTGGAAGAGATCGTGCCGGTGGGCACCATCGATCCGGACCAGGTGCACCTGCCGGGCATCTACGTCGATCGCATCGTATTGAACGCAACGCCGGAGAAGCGCATCGAACAGCGCACCGTGCGTCAGGAGGGGAACTGAGATGGCCTGGACCCGTGACGAAATGGCACAGCGCGCCGCGCGCGAGCTGACCGATGGCGCCTATGTGAACCTGGGCATCGGCTTGCCGACGCTGGTGGCCAACCACATCCCCGAAGGCGTCGACGTGTGGTTGCAGTCCGAAAATGGCCTGCTCGGCATCGGCCCGTTCCCGACCGAAGCGGAAGTGGATGCCGACCTGATCAACGCCGGCAAGCAGACCGTCACCGCGCGTGCGGGTGCCAGCTACTTCGGCAGCCACGACTCGTTCGCGATGATCCGCGGCGGCCACATCAACCTGGCCATCCTTGGCGCCATGCAGGTCACCGACAAGGGTGATCTGGCCAACTGGATGGTGCCGGGCAAAATGGTCAAGGGTATGGGCGGTGCGATGGACCTGGTCGCCGGCGTGCAGCGCGTGGTGGTGCTGATGGAGCACACCGCCAAGAATGGCGAGCACAAGATCCTGCCGGACTGCACCCTTCCGCTGACGGGCGTGGGCGTGGTCAATCGCATCATCACCGACCTGGCGGTGTTCGATGTGACAGAAACCGGGCTGAAGCTGATCGAGGCTGCTCCGGATGTCAGTGTCGATGAGTTGAAGGAAAAAACGGGCGTCCAGTTCAGCTGAGGCGACAATCCGAAGTGGTCAGTCCTTGCGTGCGTACGCGTAGGGCTGGCCATCGTCGAACGGGCGGCCCAGCACCTGCGCCGCTGTCTGTTGCTGCGCACCGGAGTAACGTACCACGAGTCCGATAATGCGCTCGATGGCATGGGCCCGTGTCCCGTCCACCTGACCCGCTTCGGATTCAAACAGTGATGGCAGCAGATGCGCGTCGAGCAGCGGTCGAAGGGCCGCCAATCGGACCCAGAACATGCTGCCAGCCACAAAGGTATCGCGGCCGATATCCGCAGGTGGCAAGCCGATCTGTGCCAACAGTGCGCCCACATTGCGTTCGTTCGCTCCCCAGAAGTAATCCAGCGGCTGCACATGGCCTTCCGGTGCAACCAGTCCCAGTTTGGGGTCCTGCTTGAACGCTTCGAAGATGGCTCCGGCGCGATCGGCATCGAGCAGGCGACCAGTGAGTTCGCGGCGCCAGTTTTCTCCATCGCGACGATGGATCGAGCGCTTGGTGTGCAACTTCAGCACCACATGCTCTCCTTGTTGATACAGGGTTTCCGCGATCTGCAGGAACGGCAGGATGTCGCGACCCTGATTGGCGAAGATCTCAACCTCAGCCAACATTCCAGCCACGCTGACCGTGCGTTCAACATCAGCCTGCTTCTCGGCTGTGGTTGTGATGACGATACGCCAAGCTAAAGCCGCACTGCGCAGATCTGCCAGCAGTTCTGCAAGGACATCCATGTACCAGGCATGGATCACGACGCACGGGCGCATTGGCGCAGCTACCTGCAACGGTGTCAGGAGCGCCTGCCGCGTTGCTTCCAGATACGCATGCCCCAGGCGCATGTCTGGCTCAAGCACCGCACCCTCAGCCCATTCATTCCATGCATTGATGAACACCAGCTTCCGTGCAGGTGGCATCGATGCCATGCGTCTGTGCACCGTGGTGGACAACCAATCGCGATAGCCGCGTGGCGAGGCATGCAAGTACACGCGGCCCTTGCCGGACCGCCGCGCCTCGTTGTCCCAGCCAGGATTCACCCCCGGATACAGTGGATAGTCCGGCAGTGGCCGTGCGCTGATCTCCGCCGCCAGCTCGCGCCAATCGCGCACGTCGCCTTCGAACGCTGGATTGATCAGATACTGCTCGGCGGTGAGCGAACTAGGGTTGCTCATGTTCGGTGGAAACTCCACTGCTGCATCGAAGCCGATATCACGCGGATCAGGGCGTTCGAAGCCCTGTACGTAGGCCAGGTGGATCTCGCCGATGTCGTGTTCACGACACCATTGCCGCCAGCGCTGCGAAGTGGCGCATGCATCGGGCAGCAGGTGCGGGCGATACACCAGCAGCATCGGCTTGCCGTCCACTTTGAGGGCGCGGCGGTCTCGCAGGTAGTCAGCGACGTGTGCGATGAAGGCCAGGTCATCTTCGGCACTGTGTTGCTGGCCAATCAGAATGTCCTCGTTGCGTCCATCCCAGCGCCTGGCCCAGTTCTCATTGGCCCAGCAAAGGCAAAACGGCAGGTCAATGCTGTCGTCGGCCAACCATTGGCGCAGTGGTGCTTCCAGCAGTGTGGTGCCGTTGAACCAGTAGAAGTAGAAGCAGAACGCGCCGATTCCATACTCGCGAGCCAGTTGGGCCTGGTCACGCATTACCTGCGGGTTGCGCAGATCGTAGAAACCCAGGTCGGCCGGCAGGCGTGGCTGAACATGGCCTTCGAACTGAGGCAACGCCCGGCTGACGTTGCGCCATTCCGTGAAGCCCTTTCCCCACCATGCGTCATTTTGCTCGATGGGATGGAATTGCGGTAGATAGAACGCCACCAAGGTGGCCGACAATGTAGCCGGCAACTCGCCTGAGCGGTAAGGTACATGGCCGATCGCGGCCTCGTCGGCGCGCTGCAGTGGTCGGCCTGTGGTACCGCTTTCCGCAACATCATCCATTCGCCCCCGCTGCGGTGGTGGTACCCAATCCGCATGAGTGTCCATGAAACGTCCCCTCAGGCGATCGCGTTGCCCGTCAGACAGAGGAAGCGCCCGGAAGCCAGCACGCAGCACCCGATACACCGCATGGCGCAAGCGATCTTTCAGCAAGGTCATGAACGGCGGCCTCGAACCCGGGTGGACGCAACAACGAACATGCAGACTCCAGCACAACGGCAGTAGTCGTCATTCTCGATGTTTGTCCGGGAAGCGGCAAATTTCCTACCACGGCATCGTAGCGTTGCACGCTAGCTGCACCCGCTTATGGATGAAATGCGGAACTCTCTCACGTCTCGACCTGCACCTTTGCCTCATCCAACATAAGGCCTCGGTCTTCCAGCCAAGCTACACCCTCCTGCACCAGGCTGGGCAGTAAACGGTAGGTTCCGGGTACTTCAGGGGCCACCACGTCGATGTTCACGTAAGGGGTTGATCCGCTTGCAAATCCGGCGGGGGGGGCTGGAGTGCGCATGCCGTCGAACACAACGACGTTGCCTTCGGCGTCCAGCCAATGATAGGAAAGATTCAGCGGGTACAAGGGGGTTCCATACCAATGCTGATCACTTTGGTTCTCGATCTTGACCTGGACACGAAATGCTCGCCGCACTAGCACGCTGTCGGGCGCTTCGATAATCGCGGCAGTTCCCGTGGCATCGGCAATGGGGGGCGCTTGGCAGCGCTTCACGAGGTCTGCGAGCCTGTACAGGATGCGCTCGTCGAAACCACCAACCAGATTTGGATAGCGGTTGTGCATGACATGCTCATGCATCACCGAGTATGCCTGGCTTTCGTCGTGCATGTTGCCGATGCGTAAGTTGTCGGTGTCTACTGCATAAAGATGCGGGAACACCCCGCGCAGAAAATCCAGATAGTCCGGGACTGATTTTCGATGAAGTATGTTCAGGCATCCGTGGTTGAGCTCCATGACGACCACGGCTTTCCTGCGAGCCAATACGTCGGCCCCGCCGCGCAGCACGGCTTCTTCGAAGCCCTCCACATCGATCTTGATGAAGTTTGGATCGATGCCTCGATTACTGCAGATCGTATCCAGCGTATCCAGGGAAATGGATTCAGAAACATGTCCGGATATGCGTGTAGCAGCATTGGACACGAATGCGCCGGATCGATTGTCTTGCGCCCGCGTTATTAATGCCGTGCCAGCTTCGGTTCCCAGTCCAACATTGTAGGTAACAACATTGGCCACGTTTCCCGCACCGAGGTTGCGCTCAAGGATCGCATGGGTGCTGGGGCTGGGCTCGAAAACGTGAACTTCGCGGGCGAGTGCGGAGAACAGCAAGGCAGTCAGACCGATATTGCCGCCGATATCCACTACCACCATATCTGGTTCGATGAAGGACCTAAACAACTCGACCATGGCCGGCTCGAACTCTCGACCGATGGATGTCAGATATGTGTCGTCGGATTCAACCAGGAAATCCTTGTCCCCTATGCGGACCGTGCTCTTCATGCGTCTTCCTCATCGAGTGGATAGGAGTAGCCGTGCTGCGCAGCATAACCGGAGCCCAGACAGACGCAACAATGACCGTTCGCAACCATTACTGCCGCAGCTGAACCAGCTGATGGCCCGTTGCGGCTCATGCGTTCAATAGCGGCGCACCGTTCCGCAGTTGCCGGACTGGTCAGAGTCGCGTGGTTTGGTACAGCGACAATGAGCTGGCGCTCGATCCAGCTCAGCTGGTTGCGTCAGTCAGTCCGGGTGCGGCATGTCGCTTCGCCTTTCCGCATTATCGACAAGCACAAGGCGAAGTCACGATGGCCCATCGCGATGTGCTTCTACTGGACGGAGCTACATCGGCACACCCTGCGGAAAGGCGCATGACTGCCGGGGTTCCGCCGGATCGGGTCTTGGGGGTGAGCAATCTGGACAGTGCACGTAGATGCGGTCAGCAGATCACCATGCGCGGGTGGCTGACAGCATGACTTCGGGACGCGATTTGTTGCGTGTAGCTTCGACCAGGGTGGATGCCTCGCCACCGCCGAGGGGGGACCATTGCTCGGAGGTGGGAAGGCCACGCTGAGAGTGGCGCTAGGGCCGGGCTGGAATGGCCTTGCCGCGTTGGGAATCCGCTTGGCCGCTGAGCAGGGTCCAGCCGATCAGTTCGCTGCTGGTCTTGTGCAACGCGGTTTCGAAGGCAGCGGCGACGCTGCTGATCTCGGCGCCGGTAGCCGGTTCGGCAACGACGAAGGTGCGGGCGGCAACCACGCGCTGGTCCAGGCTGTGGATGAGCTTTGCGTTGAGTTCGATGGTGGCCGCCGGCACGTCGCCGCCGCGGTAATCCGATTCGAAGCGGCGCAGGTCGGTGGTCAGCTTGTAGTCCGAGCGGATGCCGGTGGCGATGCGCGCAACGGCCTCGATCTTTCCCGAATCCTCGAAGCCGCGTAGCAAGGTGTCTTCCAGGATATCGGTGGCCGGCTGCGACCAGGTCGCGCCACGATAGACCTCCAGTTCGCCCGGCGTCGGCCGCACGTTGATGCGTGGGCTGTCGATCAGGCGGGCGGCGCTGGGCTTGGCGACGGCCAGCTGCCAGCTCACCTGCGGCCACGCCGGATCGGCCTGTACTCGCACCTGCGGCGCGTAGATGGTGGTGGACTGGCGGTCACCGCCGGCCAATACCGAGCAGCCGGCCAGGGCCAGCAGGCAGACGGGTGCGAGCAGCTTGATCAGGGGAATGCGCTTCATTTGGGTTCGAACTCCTTCGGGGCATCGCGGCCGAGCAGGTAGCGTGCCGGATTGTTCTCCAGCCGGTCACTGACCCGGCGCAGGTCGCGGATCAGGCCGCGCAGTTCGGTCAGGGTCGGGCCGAGCTGGGCCAGGCCATCATTGGCAAAACTGTTGATGGCCGCGCGGTTCTCGCCAAGGATGGCATCGGCATTGCCGGCCGCCGAGTCGAGCTTGGCCAGGCTGGCATCCAGCTTGTCCATGGTCGCCGGCAGTTCCCGCAGCACGTTCTCGTCCAGGTTCTTGATGGCGCCATTGGCCGAACCCAGGGTGACGTTGAGGTTGCGCGCCGCATCGCGGGCTTCGATGAGCAGGGCCTGGGTGCCTTCGTCGCGATCGGCCAGACCGCCGCTGATGGTTTCCAGATGGGCAAGCGTGGTGGTGATCTTGCGGACGTTCTCATCGCTGAGCAGTTCGTCCATGCGCTCGACTACGCGGTTGGCGACGTCGGTGATGTTCTGCAGGGCCGAGGGCGCGGCGGCGATGGTCGGCACCGGCTCTTTGCTGACCGCGGTGAGCGCGGCAGCCTGCGGCGTGCCGCCGCTGAGCTGGATGATCGACGGACCGGTCAGGCTGGTGATGGCCAGCTTGGCGCGGGTATCGGTCTTCACCGGGGTGGTGGAGTTGAGCCGCAGCTTGGCCACCACCTTGCGCGGGTCATCCGGGGCCAGCGTCAGCTCGGTGATCGAGCCAACCGCGATGCCGTTGTATTGCACCGGGCTGCCCACTGACAGGCCGGTTACCGCCTCGGTGAATACCACCCGGTATTCCTGCCAGGTGCGGTCGGAAGAGTATTTGGCCGCCCATAGTCCAAAGGCGAGCAGGGCAACGCCGATGAGCAGGGTGAAGGCACCGATCAGGACGTAGTTGGCTTTGGTTTCCATATCAAGCGGGCTCGTGCTGGAGGCCGCGCGCGGCGCGGGCGCGGGGGCCGTGGAAGTATTCGCGTATCCACGGGTGGTCGAGTTGTTCAATCTCGGGCAATGGGGCGTTGGCGATGACCTTGTGGTCGGCCAGTACCGCGACGCGGTCGCAGATGGCGTAGAGCGTGTCCAGGTCGTGGGTGATCAGGAACACGGTCAGGCCCAGCGCTTCCTGCAGGGTCTTGATCAGGTGGTCGAACGCGGCCGCACCTATCGGGTCGAGGCCGGCGGTGGGTTCGTCCAGGAACAGCAGCGGCGGATCCAGCGCCAGCGCACGGGCAAGCCCGGCGCGCTTGCGCATGCCGCCGGAGAGTTGCGAGGGCAGTTTGCTGATGGCATCGGCGGGCAGGCCTGCCAGTTTCACTTTCAGCAGGGCCAGTTCGTAATGCCAGCGCTCGCTGAGTTCGGGATGGTGCTCCTTCAGCGGCACCTGCACGTTCTCGCCCACCGTCAGCGAGGAAAACAGCGCGCCGTCCTGGAACAGCACGCCGGTATTGCGCTCGATGCGCAGGCGGTCGGCGGGATTGCCCGAACGCGCATCCACGCCCAGCACCTCGATCTGCCCGGCATCGGGCGTGCGCAGGCCGAGGATGGAGCGCATCAACACCGATTTGCCGGTGCCCGAGCCGCCAACCACGCCGAGGATTTCGCCGCGGCGGACGTCCAGATCCAGGCCGTCGTGCACGGTCTGGCTGCCAAAGCGATTGACCAGCCCGCGCACGCGGATGGCCAGGTCGCTGCTGCCGGTGGTGGCGTCTTCGGTCGTGTCCATCGCCTTACCAGCCCATATGCATGAACCACAACGCGGCCAGCGCGTCGAGGATGATGACCAGCGAGATCGTCTGCACCACGCTGGAGGTGGTACGTTCGCCCACCGATTGCGCCGTGCCTTCCACCTTCAGGCCTTCCAGGCAGCCGATCAGGGCGATGATCAACGCGAACACCGGCGCCTTGGACAGGCCAACCAGCATGTGCCGCACTTCGATGGTGTCGTGCATGCGCGCCAGGTACATCTGCGGCGGGATATCCAGGTCGAACGCGCCAACGGTGACGCCGCCGGCCAGGCCGGCGATCATCGCGATGAAGGTCAGCAAGGGCAGCATGATCAGCAAGGCAACCACGCGTGGCAGCACCAGCAGGTCGATCGGGTCCAGGCCCAGGGTCTGGATGGCATCGATTTCCTCGCGTGCCTTCATCGCACCGATCTGCGCGGTGAAGGCGCTGGCGGTGCGGCCGGCCAGCACGATGGCGGTGAGCAGTACCGCGAACTCGCGCAGGAAGGCGATGGAGACCAGCTCCACCACGTAGATCTCGGCGCCGAAGTCGCGCAGGATGGTGGAGCCGAGGAAGGCGATCACCGCACCCACCAGATACGACAGCAAGGCCACCAGCGGCACTGCGTTCAGGCCGACCTCTTCCATCTGGTTGACCGCCGCGGTGAGCCGGAAGCGCCGTGGCTGGCGGATCAGCCTTGCCAGTTTGGCCAGGTTCTCACCAAGGAAATTGACCAGCACGACGATGTTGCCGGCGATGGCATGCACCGAGCGGCCAAGACGGTCCAGCGCTGCGGCCACGCCGAAGTCACGCTGCGGCTTGGGCCGTTCGTCGGCGACTTCCTCGATGGTGCAGACCAGCGCCTGGTGGTCGGCGCGGAACTGCAGCGCATCATCCGGCAACCCCAGCTTGTGCGCATAGCGCAGCAACAACAGCACCCCGGCCGAGTCGAGGCGATCGATCCCGCGCGCATCGATGCCGGTCACGGCCCCGGTCTGCGCGTGCAGTATCTCGCCCGAACGCAGCGCGGTGGCCAAGGTCCAGTTGCCGGAAAGCCTGAGCAGGCCATCCGCGTCGGCGGGGAGTACGCAATTGGGCGGGGGAATGTCTTTCATGGTGACCATTGGCTACGGAGAATAACACGCCAGCCCTTCAAGCCGGATGAGTATTTCATCCGCTTCAGGTGATACTAGCGGCCATGTCTGCCGAAACCCTTGCCGCCGTCCCGGCCACTGCTTCCAACCGCGCTACCTACGCGCAACGTGTGGCCTTCGTTTCGGAGATGGCCGGGCGCCTGCACAGTTATGGCACAACCGCCCAGCGTCTGGAGGCGGCGGTGGTAGCGCTGGCGCAACAGCTGGACCTGGACTGCGAGCCGTGGTCGAACCCGACCGGTTTGATCCTCAGTTTCAGCGATCCGACCCGCGCCATCGGTTCCAGCGACATTACCCGCGTTATCCGGCTGGGGCCGGGCGACACCAATCTGCACAAACTGGCGATGGCCGACCAGATCGCCGACGCGGTCTCAGCCGGGCAGATGTCGATCGCGCAGGGGCATACCGCACTGCGACAGCTCGACAAGGACGGCGGGCTGCGCAGCAAGATCCAACTGCTGGCGTCCTTCACCCTGGGCTCGGCGGGCGTGGCCGGCTTGTGGCGGCTGCCGTGGCTGGACATCGCCACCGCGGGTATTACCGGCCTGCTGATCGGCCTGATGCTGTTCTATACCGACCGCCGGGTGGCCACGCGCGAGGCCGGCGAAGCCCTGGCGGCGTTGTTGGCGGGTTTCGTGGCGGTGCTGGTGGCCAGCTTCATCGGGCCGTTGAACATGAATTCCACCATCATCGCCTCGCTGGTGGTGCTGCTGCCCGGCATGGCGTTGACCAACTCGGTCAACGAACTGGCCAGTGGCCATTGGGTATCCGGCACGGCACGCTTTGCCGGTGCACTGACCACCATCATGAAACTGACGGTGGGGGCGATGATCGCGGTGACCATCGCCAATTCCATCGGTCTGGAACCGGTGATCCGTGCCTCGCGGCCACAATCCAACTGGGTGGAATGGGGCTCGGTGCTCGTCGCTTCGTTTGCGTTTGCGATGTTGTTCCGCGCCAGCAAGCGCGATTACCCATGGGTCATGGCCGCCTCGGTGGCCGGCTACGCCATTTCCCGTTATGGCGGGCAGTTGTGGGGCGCGCCTGCGGGCATCTTTCTGGCGGCGATGACGGTGACGGCCGCAGGCAATCTGTTCGGGCGCATCGTGCAGCGCCCCGGTGCCATCGTGCGCCTGCCCGGCATCATCATGCTGGTGCCGGGCAGTACCAGCCTGCGTGGGGTCTTGAGCCTGATCCAGCAGCAGAATGTGAGTGCCGGCGAATCGGCGCTGTTGACCGTGGTCAATGTAGTGATGGCCCTGGTGGCAGGCCTGTTGTTCGGCAACCTGCTGGTGCCGGCGCGCAAGAATCTGTAACGGCTGGAAGGCGTGGCTGGGCTAATTGAGAGGCGTTGCCAGCAGCCACTGTGCTGGCTGCATGCACCTGTGCAGTGCGGGTAAGCGCAGCGCGGCCGGCGCTGTTCGCGGATTACCTGCAGGACCAATCGAACCGGTTTTCCCGGGTGCGCTGCGCTTGCCCGCGCTGCTTTGTTGTTCGTTGCGCTGCGGTTGCAGGCAGAAATGCGTTTGTAACTAGTGGGGTTACCCAAATTGCAATAAGAAAACGCCGGCAGTTGCCGGCGTCTTGTAATCCATATTCCAGAGTTATTACTTCTGGATCAGGAAATCTTCAACCTTGCGGCCAGCCTTGGTGTATTCGGCCAACCAGCGCGGCTGCTTGCCCCGGCCGGTCCAGGTCTCGGCGGCATTGGCCGGGTTGCGGTACTTCGGCTCAACCTTCGGCAGCTTGCGGCCGGTCTTGGCGGCGCCCTTGCTGGCCTTGGCACCACGCGGGGCCTTCACTGCGGCGGCAGCGCCGGTACCGAACAGCTCTTCGACGGTATAACCAGCCTTCTTGGCGGCAGCGGCTACCAGGGCGCGGGCCTTGGCAATCGGCTGGCGCTTGGCGACAACGGTCTTGCGCTTCTGTGCGTCGCGGATCAGAACGGCCAGCTCTTTGGCCGACAGCTGGGACAGGTCAATACTCATCGAATAACTACTCCGGATAATGGGTTGGGGGTGTATGCCATTCCGTGGCAGCGCGGCAAAGCATAGCGGGCTGATAACGGGAATGACAAATTAATAGCGTTTTACATGTTATCCGGAAATGAAAACGCCGGGACAATGTCCCGGCGTTATAAGCGATCAATCTCAGCCGATGATCCTGCTGATCGCCGCGGCCTTATCCAGATTCTCTGCTTCGCTGGCATTGCGTGCGCGGTACTCGACGGTTCCTGCCGCCAGGCCGCGCTCGGATACCACGATGCGATGCGGGATGCCGATCAGCTCCATGTCGGCGAACATCTGGCCCGGGCGCAGGCCGCGGTCGTCCAGCGCGGCATCCACGCCGGCGGCCTGCAGTTCGGCCAGCAGCGCCTCGGCAGCGGCGCTGACCGCCGGGTCCTGTTTCGGGTTGATCATGCAGACCACCGCTTGCCACGGTGCCATGCTGACCGGCCAGATAATGCCGGCGTCGTCGTGGTTCTGCTCGATGGCGGCGGCGACGATGCGCGATACCCCGATGCCATAACAGCCCATCGCCATCACCGCGGCCTTGCCGTTCTGATCCAGTACGGTCGCCTTCAATGCCTGTGCATATTGGCGGCCCAACTGGAATACGTGGCCGACTTCGATGCCGCGGGTAATCTTCAACTCGCCGCCATCACGGGCGCGGTCGCCGGCCTTGACGTTGCGGATATCGGCTACTTCCGGCTCTGCCAGGTCGCGGCCCCAGTTGACGCCGGCAATATGCAGACCTTTCTCATTGGCGCCGACGACAAAATCGGCCATGGCCGCAACTTCACGGTCTGCCACCACGCGGATCGGCTTGCGCGCATTCAACGGTCCCAGGAAACCGGGCTCGCTGCCGAGATAATCGGCAATCTCGGCCTCGCTGGCCATGCGGTAATCGGCCAGGCCAGCCACCTTGGCCAGTTTGATTTCGTTGACCTCATGGTCGCCGCGGACTAGGGCCAGTACGAATTCATTCTTGGTGGTCATCAGTGCAATCGACTTGACCGTGCGCAGCAGGGCGATCCCCATCAGCGCGGCCACTTCCTCGCAGGTCTTCTGGGTGGGGGTGTCGATCTTGCGCAGTTCCTCGCTGGCGGCGCCGCGCGCTGCCGGGTCGGCGGCAATCGCCGCTTCCACGTTGGCCGCGTAATCCGAGCCGGTGGAAAACACGAGTGCGTCTTCGCCCGAATCAGCGATGACATGGAATTCCTGCGAGGCATCGCCACCGATGGCGCCCGAGTCGGCCTGCACTGCGCGGAACTCCAGGCCCAGGCGGGTGAAGATGCGGCTGTAGGCGGCCTTCATGTTTTCATATTCGGCGACCAGGCTGGCGTCGTCCAGATGGAAGGAATAGGCATCCTTCATCAGAAACTCGCGCGAGCGCATCACACCAAAACGCGGGCGGATTTCGTCACGGAACTTGGTCTGCACCTGGTAGAAATTGACCGGCAGCTGCTTGTAGCTGGACAGTTCCTGGCGGGCGAAGTCGGTAATGGCCTCTTCCGCGGTGGGGCTGTAGCAGTATTCCTGCTCCTTGCGGTCCTTGATTTTCAGCAACTGGCCGCCGAATTTCTCCCAGCGACCGGTTTCTTCCCACAGTTCCTTGGGCTGGATGGTCGGCAGCTGCAGCTCCACCGCACCGGCGCGGTTCATTTCCTCGCGGACGATGGTTTCCACCTTGCGCAGCACCCGCAGGCCCAGCGGCGACCAGGTATACAGGCCCGATGCCAGCTTGCGGATCATGCCCGCGCGCAGCATCAGCCGGTGGCTGACCAGTTCGGCGTCGGCGGGGGTTTCCTTGGTGGTATGCAGGTGGAAGCGGGAAAGGCGCATGGCAGGGGGGCTTCGCAAAACGGACGATCCCCTATTTTGCCAGCCTTGCAGCCCACTCGCACCGCCACCAACGGGGTAGGGCGGCAGGGCGTAGTGCCGAGCCATGCTCGGCAGGGGCCTTGCCAGGGGCCCATCAGCGCTGTGGAAGCCGCGAAGCTGCGAGAAACTCGCGTTGCCAGATAACGCTGGCGGCGGCGGGGCGATGGGCGTCGCGGCTTGTGCCGCTGGCATCCCATAACCCCGTCAGCCCCGGTCCCGAAGGCTTACTTCTTCGGTGCAGGCTTGCAATAGGCGGCCGCCGCCGCCTCGGCCAGCTGCTTCTGCGCACCGCGCTGGGTGTCGTCCAGCGCGGTATCGGGCTTGCCGTCACCATCGGTATCGTGCATGACCGGGGCGCTGCCGTTCAGCAGCTCCAGGTTCCTGCGCGCGCCCAGGCACTGTTCCGATTCGGCGGATTCGGCGGCTGCGGCAGGCTCGGCGGTAGAAGCGCCGCTGGCGGTGATGCGGCGGGTCTCGTACTGCTTGCCGGTCGGCGGCCGTTCCGAGTACTGGGTGACGCCATTGGCGTCCTTCCACTTGTACAGATTTGCGGCGCTGGCTGTGGCAGCGGTGCCGAGCAGGAGCAGGCAGCAGAGGCGGGGCAGGGTGAGCATGGTAACTCCAGACGCCGGAACGGGGCAGGGGCCGATTGCAGCACCCGGTGACGTGGCTGGCAAGTCGATTAAACTGGTCGGTATGGACGAATTGAGACCACCACCGCGTTCGCGCAGCATCTACCTGCTCCCGAACCTGTTCACCACTGCCGGCCTGTTTGCCGGGTTTTACGCGATCATTGCCGCTTCCAACGGCCAGTTCGTCAACGCCAGCGTCGCCGTGTTCGTGGCGGCGGTGATGGACGGGCTGGACGGCCGGGTTGCGCGCTTGACCGGTACCAGCAGCGAATTCGGCGTGCAGTACGACTCCCTGGCCGACCTGGTCAGCTTCGGCATGGCGCCGGCGCTGGTCATGTACCACTGGGCGCTGTCCTCGTTGAAGTTCGATGGCGACGTGCTGGGTCGGGTCGGCTGGTCGGCGGCTTTCCTGTATGCGGCCTGCGCGGCACTGCGCCTGGCCCGTTTCAATACCCAGGTGGGCACGGTCGACAAGCGCTGGTTTGTCGGCCTGGCCAGCCCGGCCGCCGCCGGTTTGATGATGTCCTTCGTCTGGGCCTTCGCCGATGGCGGGCTTGGCTGGAGTGGCGATGAGCTGCGTTACGTGGCGCTGGGCGTGACCATCGTGGCGGGCCTGCTGATGGTCAGCCGGATCCGTTTCTGGAGCTTCAAGGGCGGTGGCGAGAAGGGCCCGCGCTCTGAGCGCGTCCCCTTCGTGGTGCTGGCCCTGGTGCCCATTGTGATTTCCATCGTGGTGCTGGACCCGGCACGTACCTTGTTGGTGGTCGGTGTGATCTACGCGCTGTCCGGTCCGGTGATGTGGCTGTTGCAGCGCTGGCGGCAGCCGGCCGGCAAGGTGCAGTGATCGGTTTCTCGCCCGCACCGGCGTGGACGCCTGAGCAGCAGGCATGGCTGCAGGCGATGGGCTATACGGTCTATCTCGAGGGCGGGGCGCTGGATGCGCCGCCGGCCGCGGCTGCGCCAGGCATTGACGCCGGTCCGGTAGCGGTCGAACCGGCGCCGCCACATGTGCTGCCGGCGCAGCCGGCCGCGGCTGCGGCGCCGCGTGAAATGGCAAGCAAGCCACCGCCGGCACCGAGTACCGCGCCAGCGCCGGTGTTTGCCGCCAGCACGACCGCCGGTGTTCGTCGCAGTGGCGGCCTGCGCATGCCGGATCGGTTGCAGATTGCCCTGTTGCGCGCTTCCGGCTGCAATCCGAATGACCCGCAGACGCGGGCGCTGATGGACAGTTGGCCCCTGGCCGAGCTGCGCGCCAACCCCGCGGCCAAGCGCGCGCTGTGGCCGCAACTGCGTGCGTTGCGGCGGAAATCACGGCAATGAGCGCCTCGGGGTCGGTCCTGCGTCCGATGTACGAGGGGGATCTGGACGCGGTGATGGAGGTGGAACTGCGCGCCTATCCCTTCCCGTGGACGCGCGGCATCTTCCAGGATTGCCTGCGTGCGGACTATCCCAGCCGGGTGCTGGTGCAAGGGACCGACATCGTCGGCTACGCCGTGCTGAGTCTTGCCGCCGATGAGGCGCATGTACTCAACGTGTGCGTGGACCCGCTGTGCCAGTCACGCGGCCATGGCCGCCGGTTGTTGCGCGAGTTGGTGCGTATCGCCCGCCAGCGCGGCGCGTTGCGCGTGTTCCTGGAAGTGCGGCCCTCCAATGCTCCGGCCATTGCGCTGTATCACAGCGAGGGCTTCAACGAGATTGGCCGGCGCCCGCGTTACTACCCGCTGGTGAGTGGGCGTGAGGACGCGCTGGTGATGGCGATGGAGCTGGTGGACGACGACATCAGCGTGATGCCGCCGCTCTGAGCATCAGCGGGTACAGGTGTGCCTACGCCAGCCGCAACAGCACCACACCGGCAATGATCAGCAACGCGGCAAGCAATCGCCTGCGGCTGATGTGTTCTTTGAGCAGCAACGCGGAAATCAGCAGCGCGAACAGGATGGAGGTTTCGCGCAGTGCGGCGATGACGGCGACCGGCGCCCGTGTCATTGCCCACAGCGCGATTGCATACGAGGCGGTCGTGCCGAAGCCGCCCACCAGCCCGCGCTGCCAGTTGCCGCGCAGATAGCCCTGCAACTGCTGGCGACGGGCGAACAAGGCCCAGATTGGCAGCGGCAGGCCGGACAGCAGGAACAGCCACAGCGTATAGCTCAGCGCATTGCCGGACAGGCGCGCGCCCTGCGCGTCGACCAGGGTGTAGGTGGCGATGACCATGGCGATGCACAGGGGCAGGCGGATGCTGTGTGCCTTGCTGGCGCCGGCCATGCACAGGATGCCGGTACTGATCAGGGCGATGCCGGCCCAGGCAGTGGTAGGCAACCGCTCGTCGAACAACCACGTGCCGGCGATGGCGACCAGCAGCGGTGTGCAGCCGCGCATCAAGGGGTAGGACAGGCTCATGTCGGCGCTGTGGTAGGCGCGGGCGACCAACAGGTAGTAGCCGGTCTGCAGCGCGGCAGAGGCTGCGAGCCAAGGCCAGCTGTCCGTTGCCGGTAGTGGCAACCAGGGCAGGACGGTGGCTGAGAGCACCGCGGCCCAGCCGGTGACCAGGATGGTGGTCAGCAGCTTGTCGCCGCCCAGTTTGACGATGGCGTTCCAACTGGCATGGAGCAGGGCGGCGAACAGGACGGCGCAGAAGATGCCCAGGGACATGGTGGGTGATGGCTTGGGTGTTGGGGGAGGGTAGCTGGGATCGGGGGGAGCAAAAAGGCAAAAGGCAAAAGGCAGAAGGCAAAAGGCAAAAGGCAGAAGGCAGAAGGCAGAAGCCCCCTCATCCGCCCTGACGGGCACCTTCTCCCGCAAGCGGGAGAAGGGACAACAACGATTTGTGCGCTGTGATGGGTTCGCCGTGCGATCACGCGCGAGCTAAAGCCAAAGCCAAAGCCAAAGCCAAAGCCAAAGCACGTAAAGCCGATTGCTCAGTGACACCGCAGAAGTGCATGGTGCATTGCATTCCCTTCTCCCGCCTGCGGGAGAAGGGACAGCAACGAGTTGAGCGCTGTGATGTGGTCGTCGCGCGATCACGTGCGAGCCAAAGCCAAAGCCAAAGCCAAAGCACGTAAAGCCGGTTGCTCAGTGACACCGCAGAAGTGCATGGTGCATTGCATTCCCTTCTCCCGCCTGCGGGAGAAGGTGCCCGACCGGGCGGATGAGGGCGCTCTTCGCTCTGGGCAGGGTGCTTGCCAGCACCCAACAAGCACAAAAGAAAACGCCGCCCGAAGGCGGCGTTTCTCAAGACAAACAACAAGCCTTACAGCTTCGCACGCTGTTCCTGCAGGCCTGCCAGCTGGCTGTTCCAGTCGAGCAGGCGCACGCGCTCCTGTTCAACCACCGCTGCCGGCACCTTGTCGGTGAACTTGGACAGCTTGGTCTCGCTCTTTTCCTTCTCGGCGGACACGCGGGCGATTTCCTTGTCCAGGCGCGCACGCTCGGCATCCAGATCGACCAGGCCTTCCAACGGCACCAGCAACTTGAGCTCACCGACAATCGCGGCCGCGGCCGGCGGCGTCACTGCATCGCCGGCCAACCAATCAATGCTTTCCAGCTTGAGCAGGAAGCGCAGCTGCGACGCGAAGCGTTCGACACGTGCACGATCCGCCGCCTGGCCACCCTGCAGCAACAGGCGTACCTGCTTGGATGGCGGCACGTTCAACTCGCTGCGCACGCGGCGCAGGGCGCTGACCATGGTCTTGAACCACTCCACGTCGGCTTCGGCCTGCGCGTAGTCGCCGGCAAATTCCTCTGCGGTCGGGTAGCTGCGCAGCGACAGCGAGTCGGCTGCAATGCCAAGACGCGGTGCCACCTGCTGCCACAGTTGCTCGGTGACGAACGGGGTCAGCGGGTGCAGCAGGCGCAGCACCGCTTCCAGCACGTACAGCAGGGTGTGGCGGGTGCTGGCTGCATCCTCGGCGTTGTCGCCGTTGAGCGCCGGCTTGGTCAGCTCCAGGAACCAATCGCAGAACTCGTTCCAGACGAATTCGTACAAGGCCTGCGACAGCAGATCGAAGCGGTAGTCGGCGAAGTGCTGCTGCGCTTCGGCGGCGACCTTGGCCAGGCGCGCCAAGATCCACTTCTCGGCATCGGTGCTTGCAGCAGGCACACCCTCACCCCCAGCCGCTCTCCCGGTGGGAGAGGGGAGCACGAAGCCCTCGGTGTTCATCAGGGTGAAGCGGCTGGCGTTCCACAGCTTGTTGCAGAAGTTCTTGTAGCCCTCGGCGCGGCTCATGTCGAACTTGATGTCGCGGCCATGGGTGGCCAGCGCGGCAATGGTGAAGCGCAGCGCATCGGCACCGTGGGCGATGATGCCGTCCGGGAATTCCTTGCGCGTGGCCTTTTCGATCTTCTCGGCCATCTTCGGCTGCATCAGGCCGTGGGTGCGCTTGGCCACCAGGTCGTCGATGCTGATGCCGTCGATGATGTCCAGCGGATCGAGCACATTGCCCTTGGACTTGGACATCTTCTGGCCCTGGCCGTCGCGTATCAGGCCGGTGATGTAGACGTCCTTGAACGGGATATGGCCGGTGAAGCTGTCGGTGGCCATGATCATGCGCGCCACCCAGAAGAAGATGATGTCGAAGCCGGTGATCAGCACGTTCGACGGCAGGTAGCGCTCAAAGCCACGCTCGGCCATCGCCGCTTCATTCGGCCAACCCAGGGTGGAGAACGGCCACAGCTGCGAGGAGAACCAGGTCTCCAGCACGTCGCTGTCCTGGGTCAGCGCCACGTCGGCGCCCAGCCCGGCCTTGGCGCGGGCCTCGGCTTCGTTGCGGCCCACGTAGCAGTTGCCCGCTTCGTCGAACCACGCCGGGATGCGATGGCCCCACCACAGCTGGCGGCTGATGCACCAATCCTGGATGTTCTCCATCCAGTGGCGGTAGGTGTTGATCCAGTTGCCCGGCACGAACTTGATGCTGCCGTTCTCAACCAATTCCAGGCCGCGCTTGGCCAGCCCGTCCATCTTCACGAACCACTGGTCGGTGAGGTAGGGCTCGATCACCTGGCCGGTGCGGTCGCCGCGCGGCACCTGCAGCTTGTGCGCCTTGGTTTCGACCAGGATGCCCAGGTCTTCCAGTTCGGCCAGGATCAGCTTGCGCGCCTCGTAACGGTCCAGGCCACGGTATTTTTCCGGGGCGTTCTCGTTGAGCGTGGCGGTGGTGGTGAACAGGTTGATCATCGGCAGGCTGTGACGCACGCCGACCTGGTAATCGTTGAAGTCATGCGCCGGGGTTACCTTGACCACGCCGGTGCCGAAGGCCTTGTCGACGTAGTCGTCGCCGATCACCGGCACGCTGCGGCCGGTCAGCGGCAGAGTCACGCGCTTGCCGATCAGGTGCGCGTAGCGGCTGTCTTCCGGGTGCACCATCACCGCGGTGTCGCCCAGCAGGGTTTCCGGGCGGGTGGTGGCCACGACCAGGGAGGTGCGGGTTTCGCGCAGGGTCTCGTTGCCGTCGGCATCCACCTCGACGTGCTCGTAGCTGGCGCCGTCTTCCAGCGCGTAGGCAATCGACCACATGAAGCCGTCTTCTTCCACGCTCTCCACTTCCAGGTCGGAAATGGCGGTCTTCAGCACCGGGTCCCAATTGACCAGACGCTGGCCACGGTAGATCAGGCCCTGCTCGTGCCAGCGGATGAAGGACTCGATCACCGCCTCGCTCGGGCCCGGGTCCATGGTGAAGGTGCTGCGCGACCAGTCGGCGGAGGTGCCGAGGCGGCGCATCTGGCCTTCGATCACGTTGCCCGAATGTGCCTTCCACTCCCACACCTTGCCGATGAAGCCATCGCGGCCCAGCGAGTCGCGGGTTTCACCCTTGCCTTCCAGCGCCAGGTTACGGCTGACGACCATCTCGGTGGCGATGCCGGCGTGGTCGGTACCCACCTGCCACAGCGTGTCGTAGCCACGCATGCGGTGGTAACGGATCAGCGCATCCATCAGCGTCTGCTGGAAGGCGTGGCCCATGTGCAGGGTGCCGGTGACGTTTGGCGGCGGCAGCAGGATGGTGTAGGGCTCGCCCTTGCCGGACGGCTTGAACAGGCCGGCCTTCTCCCACGACTCGTAGAGCGCGGTTTCAAAGGATTTGGGGTCGTAGCTGGAGGCGAGTTGGGTCATGCGGGGAAAACCGGAAAGTGCGGGAGGAGGGGATCAGCGCGCCAGTGCGCGCTTGATCTTCTGGTCGGTGTGCTACTGGCTGACCGCGTATGCAGCCCAGATGGCGCCGGGCAGCCAACCGATCAAGGTGATCTGCAGGATGAGACAGACAATGCCGGAAATCGGACGACCAATGGTGAAAAAGGCCAGCCACGGCAGCAGGATGGCAATCAGCAGGCGCATGCGTGTCTTCCTTTACATGTCGTACTTGTTGAGCGTGTAGTTGGCGGCCTTGTACTGGCGCCAGCGTTCACGCAGCGGTTCGCGTGCGGCCGGGTCGGCCGGCACCACTTCCAGCACCCGCTCGCAGGCACCCAGGTAGGGTTCGTCGCGCAGGTTGATCACCAGCGGTCGCTCCGGCGCGTCGGCACCGGGCGTGGCGATCAGCACGATGGCCTCTTCCTCGTCCACGTCCTCGCCGATGATCTGGTGCGGGATGTAGGCGTCCGGGTCGAACGACCACAGCAGCTCGTCCAGCTCCTCGGCCTGGGCCTGGTCGCGGGCCAGCACCAGCGTGTACAGACCGCCGTCATTGGCCTTGCGGGCAAGCTCACACACCAGTTTCAACGGTTCGGTGAGAAAACGCGGCTTGGCGATCAGGTAGAAGTCGGCACGCATCAGGTCACAAGAAAGTAGAAGGGGATTGGAAAACCGGGGTGAGCGTGAGGGGGTTTTGGGGCGGAAACCACCCCGACCACCCCCCGGCGACGCCCCCCCCGGTTCTCCAACCCCGGATATAACTCAGGCAACGCGATCCAGCAGCCACTGGGTCAGCAGGCCCACCGGGCGACCGGTGGCCATGCCGCGCTTGCCTTCGTCGCTGGCAACGCCGGCGATATCCAGGTGCGCCCAGCGCTGGCCTTCGGTGAAGCGCGACAGGAAGCAGCCTGCGGTGATGGCACCGGCCCAGCGGCCGCCGATGTTGTAGACGTCGGCGAAGCTGGAATCCAGCATGCCCTGGTACTCGTCCCACAGCGGCAGGCGCCAGGCGCGGTCGAACACGTGCTCGCCGGCGGCGGTCAGCTCGTTGGCCAGGTCGTCGTGCTTGCTCATCAGGCCGGCGGTCTGGTGGCCCAGGGCCACCATGCAGGCACCGGTGAGGGTGGCCACGTCGATCAGTGCGGCCGGCTCGAAGCGCTGCGCATAGGTCAGCGCATCGCACAGGATCAGGCGGCCTTCGGCGTCGGTATTGCCCACTTCGATGGTCTTGCCCGACATCGAGGTGATCACGTCGGACGGGCGGTAGGCGTTGCCGTCGATGGCGTTTTCCACCGCCGGCACCACCACCACCAGGTTCAACGGCAGCTTGGCCTTGACCGTGGCGACGAAGGTACCGATGACGTTGGCGCCACCGCACATGTCGTACTTCATTTCCTCGATGCCGCCCTGGGTCTTCAGGTTGACGCCACCGGTGTCGAAGGTGATGCCCTTGCCGACCAGCACGTAGGGCTTGGCGTCACCGCCGTTGTTCCACTTCAGCACCACCAGCTTGGGGCGGTTGGCCGAGCCACGGGCCACGGCCAGCAGCGAGCCCATGCCCAGCGCTTCCATCTGCGCCTCGTCCAGGATCTCGGCCTCGGCGCCTTCGTGCTCGGCGGCAAACTTGACCGAGGATTCGGCCAGGTAGGCCGGGGTGCAGTAGTTCGGCGGCAGGTTGCCCAGCTCGCGGGCGTATTCCACGCCGGCGGCAATGGCCTGGCCCTGCAGCAGCGCGGTTTCGTCGTTGCTGGCGATGGCCAGCGATTCCAGGCCCGGGGCTTCCGGCTTCTTCTTGCCCAGGGTGGCGGTATAGCGGTAGCTGGCGTGGTTGGCGGTGATCACGGCCTGACGGACGTTCCAGGCGGCGTCGCGGTCCTTGATCGGCAGTTCGTTCAGGGTGAACAGCGCGCTACGGGTATTGCCGCTCTTCAGGGCGCGGGCGGCGTCACCGGCGGCCTTCAGGTACTGGGCCACGCCGAACTTGGCCGGGTCGCCGAGGCCAACCACCAGCACGCGGGCGGCGCTGACGCCGGCCAGGTCGTGCAGCAGGGTGGTGTTGCCGGTCTTGCCGCCAACATCGCCGCGCTCGACCAGGGCGGCCAGACGGCCACCGGAAGCGGCGTCCAGGGCCTGTGCAGCCGGGCTCAGCGTCTTGTCAGAGTAGGCGCCAACAATGACGCAATCCACCTCGGCGGAGACCGGGGCGGCGTGGTTCAGGGTGAATTCCAGAGACATTGATCAGATTCCGTTGCCAAATCCGTACAATCGCAGGCTGTATACGCGGGGCCATCGAGGCCGGGCGTTCTGCGGACTAAACCGAGAGTTTAAACCACCGACCCTATGGCGAAGCTTGACCGCTACCTTCTGAGTGACTTCCTCCAGAGCTTTCTGGCCACTTTGACCGTACTCCTGGTCGTCAGCATGGGTGGTGTGCTGGTCGATATCCTCGGCCGCATTGCCGACGGGCGCATCCCGGCCGGCTTGATGCTGTCCCAGCTGGGACTGCAGTTCATCGTCTATCTGCCCATCATCCTGCCCCTGGCCCTGATGCTGGGTCTGGCGCTGTCGATCGCGCGGCTGTACCGCGATTCGGAAATGGCAGTGCTGACCGGCGTCGGCGTCGGCCCCAAGCGCCTGCTCAAGCCGATTCTGCTGCTCACCGTGCCTATCGTGGCGCTGGTCGCGGCCTGTTCGCTGTGGCTGGGCCCCTGGGCTGATCGCAACGCCGAGCGCATGTTGCAGGACGCCAGCCGCAGCATGGTCGTCGCCGGGCTGGAACCGGGTCAGTTCACCCCGCTGGCCGGTGGTGGCGTGGTCTACCTGTCGTCGCTGGCCGGCGACGGCACCAGGATGGGCAAGGTGTTCATGCAGCGGCAGAAGGAAGGGCGTATCGACGTGGTATCGGCCAATAGCGGGGCGATGTTCTTCGAGGGCGAGCGCCAGCGCTACCTTCGGCTGGAAGACGGCTATCGGGTTGAAGGCCCGGAGAGCGGCACCCTGGATTACCGTTTGATGCGCTATGCCCGTAACGAAGTGGCGCTGCCGGACCGTGACGAAGTACGTGACCAGAATGATCCGGAAATGCTGTCCACCCGCCAACTGCTTGGCGATGGGCGGCCCGAGGCCAAGGCCCAACTGCACTGGCGCATCACCCCACCGTTGCTGGCGCTGGCCTTTGCCCTGCTGACCCTGCCGCTTGCGCGCAGCGCACCGCGGCAGCAGCGCTACGGCCGCATCATGGTGGCCTTCCTGGCCTACACGGTGGGGGTAAGCCTGAGCATCCTCGGCCGCCAGTGGCTGGCGGCGGGCAAGCTGCCGGTGGAGGCCGGCATGTGGTGGTTGACCTTGCCGTTGCTGTTGCTGGCGGTGTGGCTGTACTTCCGTGACGGGCGCCTGGGCCGTCGCCGGGCGGGGGCGACAGCATGAGGCTGCTGCCGCGGATTCATGACATCTACGTAGGCCGGACCGTGTTGTTCACGGTGCTGGTGGTGTGGATGGTGCTGCTCGGCCTGGATGCCATCATGGCCTTGTCCGGCGAGGCCGGGAAGATCGGCCAGGGGCATTACAGTTTCGGCCATGCGCTGGCGTGGGTGGCCTATACCTTGCCGCGCCGGGCCTATACCGTGTTCCCGATGGCGGCGGTGATCGGCGCGCTGATGGGCCTGGGCCAACTGGCGGCGACTTCGGAACTGACGGCATTGCGTGCGGTCGGCCTGTCGCGTCGGCGGATTGCGGTATCGGTGGCGATCTCGCTGTCGCTGCTGACCGCGTTGATGGTGATCAACGGCGAAACCCTGTCGCCGTGGGCGCAGGGGCGCGCCGACGCGCTGAAGACCAGCGCCCGCTACAACACCGACATCGCCACCGCCCGCTACTCGGGTCTGTGGGCACGTGAAGGCGATACCTTCCTCAATGCACAGACCGGCGAAGAACAGCTCGCGGCGGACGGCCAGTCGACCTTGCTGCTGCACGATGTGCGGCTGTACCAGCTGGGCGAAGACGGCCGACTGTTGAGCCTGACCTATGCCAAGGCCGCACGCCACGACACCCAGGGCTGGGTGCTGGAAGGTGTGCGTCGCGATACCTTCGGCGAACGCTCGGTAACCCGTCAGGAACTGGCCAGCGAGCAGTGGGCCTCCAAGTTGGATGCCGCTGCCCTGGCATCGGGCCTGGCCAAGCCGCGCAACCTCAGTGCCGGTGAGCTGAAGACCAGCATCGACTACCGCAAGCGCAACGGGTTGGATGCACGCGAGTACGAAGATACCTACTGGAGCCGCTGGTTCTACCCCTTGAACGTGCTGGCGCTGTGCCTGGCGGCAGTGCCGTTCGCGTTCGGCTCGCTGCGCAGTGGCGGCATGGGCAAGCGCTTGTTCCTGGGTATGTTGTTCGCGTTGGGCTTCCTGCTGCTGCAGATGTTCTTCGGGCGCATGGCAGGTGCGTTGAAGTTTGATTACCGCATTGCCTATGCCTTGCCACCGATCATGATGCTGGGGATCTCCGCGTGGCTATCGCGACGACGGGTAGGCTGAGTGTGGTAGTGCCGAGCCCTGCTCGGCAGACGCTTTACCGGTAATGCCCTTGCCGAGCATGGCTCGGCACTACAGGGCGGTTGGTTTGTTTGGAAAGCCCTTGCCGAGCATGGCTCGGCACTACCGGTGGTGGGTTTGTTCGGAAAGGCCCTGCCGAGCATGGCTCGGCACTACAGTTTGGTTAGCCTTGTGCCGCTGAGGCGGTCGTGCAGGGTCAGCCGTTCGCGATCGAACAGCGCCCAGATGAAGCCGACACCGGCCAGCAACAATGACAGCGTGCCCAGTGCATAGCGTTTCCACAGCAATGCACGGCTGGGTGCCTGCCCGTCGGCGGCCTGCAGGCGCAGGCGCCATGGGCGCATGCCCAGGGTCTGGCCACCGCGTCTCCAGCTTTCGGTGGCGTAGAGCCCTGCAACCAGCCAGCAGCTCAGCCACAACAGCCATTGCAGGGCGCTGAATGGGTGGATGTTGTCGCGGCTGGCGTGGCCAGCCAAGGTATAGCCCACCGTGAACAGTGCCGAGACCAGCATCCACAAGGCCAGTACCGGCCACAGGTCGTAGAACAGTGCGGCCAGGCGGCGCAGCAGCAGTGCGGAGGGGCGGGGCGTCGGGGCAGCGGCGGGTGGGCTCATGCGCCGAGCATACGATTGTGGCTGCCGGCGTGCATGGGCAGGCAGGGATGCAAGGCTTATCCTTGCGGCGATGTCCGTCGCCCTGACCCCCGCCGAACGCCGCCAGCTGGTACAGCAACTGCCGCCCCTGCGGGCGGATGATGAGCGGGTGATCCAGCGCTTCCTGGACGCGATCTGGGCCGAGCATGGCTTGGCGCGGGCTTCGCTGGACAGTTATCGGCGTGATCTGGAAGGCCTGGCGCGCTGGCGCGACGGGGCCAAAGGTGGCTTGGCCGGAGTGGATCGTGCCGGTCTGTTTGATTATCTGGCCTGGCGCACCCGCCACGGCTGGACCGCCCGTAGCAACGCGCGCCTGCTGTCGGTGCTGCGGGCCTTCTTTGCCCAGGCGCTCAAGCGCGGTGAGCGCAGCGAAGACCCTGCGGCCTTGCTGGAATCGCCGAAACTGCCGCGCTCGCTGCCCAAGGCGCTGGCCGAAAGCCAGGTCGAGGCCCTGCTGGCGGCGCCGGACGTGGACACCCCGGTCGGCCTGCGTGACCGTGCGATGCTGGAGCTGATGTATGCCGCCGGCCTGCGCGTCAGCGAACTGGTCAATCTGCCAGCAAACGCGGTCAACCTGCGCCAAGGCGTGCTGCGGGTGACCGGCAAGGGCAGCAAGGAACGGCTGGTGCCACTGGGGGAAGAGTCGCAGTACTGGCTGGAACGCTATCTGGCCTCCGCGCGGCCACTGCTGGCCGGTGGCAAGGCGGTTGCCGCCACACCGGATGGGCAGGTGCCGCTGTTTGTCGACGTGGACCGTACTCCGTTGAGCCGCCAGCAGTTCTGGGCGCTGGTGAAGGCCTGTGCCGCAGTAGCGGGTATCGACCCTGGCAAGATCAGCCCGCACGGCCTGCGCCACAGTTTTGCCACCCATCTGCTCAACCACGGCGCCGATCTGCGCGCGCTGCAGATGTTGCTGGGCCACAGCTCGCTGTCCACCACCCAGATCTACACCCTGGTGGCCCGCGAACACCTGCAGAAGTTGCACCGCAACCACCATCCGCGCGGCTGAGTCTCCCCGGCGCGGGGGCTGTTTTGTGGGAGCGGCGTCAGCCGCGAAGCCGAAGGGCCATGAGATTGCGGTGGGTGCCTGTATTCAGGCAGTCCGGGTTTCGCGGCTGACGCCGCTCCCACACTGATTCGGGCGGTGTGCGAGAATCCGGCTGTTCTCTTTCGATGGGTCGCCATGTTCCGATTTGCTATTGCCGCGCTGTTTGGCGCGCTCAGTCTTACCGCCTGCGCGCAGCAGCCCGCAGCATCCAAGACCGCTGCTACCGCCGCAGCTCCGGCCACCGATGCTGCAGTCGAAAAGCGGGTGCGTGACGCGCTCAAGGAACTGGATCCGAACTTCAAGCCGGATTACATCGGCGCGGCGCCGTTTGCCGGCTTCCGCGAGGTCATCGTGTCCGGGCAGGTGCTGTATGTCACCGACGACGGCCGCTACCTGCTGCAGACCACGCCGTATGACATCGCCAACAAGACCCAGGCCACCAGCCCGGGCCTGCTGGCCTATCGCCGCGGCCTGCTGGAAACCCTGCCGCACGCTGACCGCATCGTTTTCGCGCCGCCGAACGCCAAGCACACCATCAGCGTGTTCACGGATATCGAGTGCGGCTACTGCCGCAAGCTGCACCAGGACATCGCCGAGCTGAACCGCAATGGCATTGCGGTCGAATACCTGGCCTTCCCGCGCATGGGCCTGGCCAGCAAGGACGCCACCGACATGATCTCGGTCTGGTGTGCCAGCGACCGCAAGGCCGCGCTGACCGCCGCCAAGACCGGCCAGCCGGTCCCGGCCAGGAATTGCACCAATCCGGTGGCCATGCAGTACAACCTGGGCCAGCAGCTGGGCATCAACGGTACCCCGGCAATCTTTGCTGCCGATGGCAGCCAGCTCGGTGGCTACCTGCCGCCAGCACAGCTGAAGGCCGCGCTGGACCGTATCGAAGCTGGCGGCAGCCGCTGATAGCACTGCCCGCCAAGGTTTGAACAGACAACGCCCCTCCCGCTAACGCGAGGGGCGTTGTGGTTTTGGCAGCGGCTTACTTCAGGCCGCTGCTGACGCTGTTGACCAGGGTGCCCTGGGCATCGTCACCGCTGAATTCCCAGAAGAACGCGCCGCCCAGCCCTTGGGCTTTGACGTAGGCCATCTTGCGGCCGAGCATCTCCGGCGTATCCACGCTCCAGAAGGTATTGCCGTCATATAGCCAGGTGGCCTGTGCAAGCGGGTCGGTATACACCGGCCAGCCGAGGTTCTTCAGCACCTTCCAGTCCTTGATGCCGGCTTCGTACTTGCCTGCCGCTGGCCGCCCGCTCTGGTACAGACCGTTGTTGGTTCGCGCCACGCCCGTCCAGCCGCGGCCGTAGAAGCCGACGCCGAGATTCAGCTTGGCGGCCGGGACGCCGCGTTGCAGGTAGGCCTCGATGGCGTCGTTGCTGTTGTACAGGGCGGCGTCACCGGTTGAAGGATCTGCCGGGGAGTGGAACAGGGCGCTGTGGTGGTTGGTGGTGCCGGCCCAGGCGCCGTGGAAGTCGTAGGTCATCACGTTGATGAAATCCAGGTGGCGGTGATACGCGGCCGGATCGGTTGGGCGGATCTTGTCGATGCCGGCGCCGACCGCCACGGTCAGCAGCAGGCCAGGGCGCACGGCGTCCAATTGTCGGCGGAACTCGGCCAACAGGGCGGTGAAGTTGTCGCGGTCGGCCGGGGTGCCGCAGCCCAGGCCGCAGGCGGCCGGGTATTCCCAATCGATGTCGATGCCATCGAACACGCCTGCAGCTACCCCATTGCCGCCGGCATGGTCGGTGAACGGCAGATTGCCCTTGATGTAGGCATCAATGCAGGAGGCGACAAAGGCCTGGCGGTTCTCCGGGCGTGCGGCACTGGAGAAACCGCGTGACCAGGTCCAGCCGCCCAGCGAGATCAGCGTCTTCAGCTGCGGGTACTTGGCCTTGAGCTGCTTGAGCTGGTTCCAGTTGCCGCGCAGCGGCTGGTTCCATTGGTCGGCGACACCGCTGACGCTTTCGCTGGCGCCAAAGCTGCGGGTGTAATCGGCATAGGCGTCGCCGCCGGCGCCGCTGGCCGGATCGGCGGCCTGGGTGATGCCGACTTCGCAGCGGTTGTTGCGGACGTTGCCGAAGGCATAGTTGATATGGGTCAGGCGTGCCGCCGAACCGCTGCTGTCGATGTTCTTGACCCGGTAGTTGCGGCCATAGATGCCCCATTGGGTGAAGTAACCGATCACCCGCTTGCCGCTGGTGCCCGGGGTGCCGGGCCCGCCTGGTTTTCCTGGATCGGTGCCGCCGCCGGTGTCCTCGGTCAAGGTGCTGGTGCTGACGATGGCGCTGAGCGAGGAGGCGTTGCCTGCCTTGTCGCGGGCGCGCACGGCATAGCGATAACTGGTAGCTGGGGTCAGCGCGGTATCGGTATGCCCGGTGGCGGCAATCGAGGCGATCTGCGTACCGTCGCGGTACAGGTCATAGACGGCGATGCCGCTGCCGCCGGGGTTGTCGCTGGCAGTGTTCCAGCGCAGCGCGATGCTGGTCGGGGGGCGCGCCTGCACGCTGAGTCCGTCCGGGATCGACGGGGCAGTGCTGTCCTTGTCCGGGTCGGTAACCGTCACGCTGACCGTAGCCGAGGTGGTGCTGGCATTGCGGTCATCGGTGGCGACGGCACTGAGCAGGTAATTGCCGGCTGCGGCGTTGCGCCAGGCAAGGCTGTAGGGCGCGTTGCCGACGCTGCCCATGGAATGACCGTTGCGGAAGAACTCGACCTTGCGGATGCTGCCGTCGCTGTCGGTGGCAGCAGCATTGAAGGTGATGGTGCTGCCGGCGCTGAACGTGCTGCCTGCGCTGGGCGAGGTCAGGCGAACCTGCGGCGGCTGGTTGGCTGCCGGTGCGGTGTCATCGCAGCGGCCCAGGTTGTCGTAGTAGCGGCGGCCAGCGGGATGGTCCGGTGGTGCGTTCCAGATGGTCTGGCGTGCCTGATACAGCACGCCGTCCTTTTGCAGGGTATCGCCGGGCTGGTAGATGGTGGTTCCCAGCCAGGGCCTGACCCCTGCGCAGTTGGCGGCTTGTGCCGCCGGCAGGACGCTGGCTGACGCGAATACCAAGGCCAGTGTCCAGCCCAGTCGCGCGCTGTGGCGGTGCTGGCGGGTGTATCGGGGCCTTGCAGGGCCGGTGGGATGGTCCGTCATGGCGGGTTTCCTTCTGCGGTTGGCTAGTGCTTGTGCGGTGTCTTTTGGGGCACGCCTTCGGCAAGGCGGGCGCGCTTGCGCCCGGCCTTGGGACGGCGGGGAATGCTTGCTGGGCCCGGATCCGGGCTGCTGAACCGGCACGCAAGTACCGGCCGATTGAGGATAACGTTGTCAAAAAAGCCGGCACGATTTGGCATGCGCAGCGGGCTGTCGGTGTGAACCGCGTCATCCCTGAGGACTTCCGGTAGTCGGGCTGCTGAGGCTTGGGGCGGTCGAGTCCGGTACAATCGCGGGCCGATTCCCACCATGGTCTCCCGGACATGATCGTCCTCGAGGGCGCAGCTGCCCTTTCGCCGTTCCGCCGCGAACGTCTTGAATCCCGCCTGCAGTCCATTGCCGCCGATCTGCGCATTACCGGTGCCTGGCACGTCTATTTCACCCAAGCTGCCGATGCCGGCGCGGTCGACCAGACCACGCTGGGCCGCATCCTGCAGGGCCAGCCAGAGGCCGCCGAGCGCGCCGCTGGCGCGATCTCGCGCTATGTGGTGCCGCGCCTGGGCACCCTGTCGCCGTGGTCGAGCAAGGCCACCGAGCTGGTGCGCGGTGCCGGCCTGCCGATCCAGCGCGTCGAACGCGGCACCCGCATCGACCTGAGCGGCTGGCCGACCGATCCGGCCCAGCAAGCCGCACTGGCCAAGCTGCTGCACGATCCGATGACCCAGTCGCTGCTGGACGACATCAGTCAGGCCCAGGCGCTGTTCAACAACGTCGGCCGCGGCAGCCTGGAGCGCATCGCCCTGGACGATCTGGAAGGTGCCAACAAGCGCCTCGGTCTGGCCCTGGCCGATGACGAGATCGATTACCTGCGCCAGCGCTACAGCGAACTCGGCCGTGATCCGTCCGACGTCGAGCTGATGATGTTCGCGCAGGCCAATTCCGAGCACTGCCGGCACAAGATCTTCAATGCCAGCTGGACCATCGACGGCAACGCGCAGGACCGCTCGTTGTTCAAGATGATCAAGAACACCCACCAGCAGACCCCGCAGCACACGCTCAGCGCGTACAGCGACAATGCCGCGGTGATCGAAGGCGAGCCGGCCGCGCGTTATCGCCCGGACCCGGCCACCGGCAAGTACCGCAGCGAAGCGGTGGTGCCCAGCGCCTTCCAGATCAAGGTGGAAACGCATAACCACCCGACCGCGATCGCGCCGTTCCCGGGGGCCGCGACCGGCGCCGGTGGCGAGATCCGCGACGAAGGTGCCACCGGCCGTGGCGGCAAGCCCAAGGCCGGCCTGACCGGTTTCTCGGTCTCGCACCTGCGCATCCCGACCCTGCCGCAGCCGTGGGAAGCGCCGCGCGCGCTGAACCCGCGCATGGCACCGGCGCTGGACATCATGCTCGACGGCCCGCTCGGCGGCGCCGCGTTCAACAACGAATTCGGCCGCCCGAACCTGCTGGGCTATTTCCGCAGCTTCGAGCTGCCGGAAGAGGGCATCACCCGCGCCTACGACAAGCCGATCATGTTGGCCGGTGGCCTGGGCGCGATTGACCGCGTGCAGGTCGACAAGCTGCAGCTGCAGGCCGGCGACGCGGTGATCGTGCTCGGTGGCCCGGCCATGTTGATCGGTCTGGGCGGCGGTGCGGCCTCGTCGGTGGCCTCGGGCGAAAGCGCCGAAGACCTCGACTTCGCCAGCGTGCAGCGCGACAACCCGGAAATGGAACGCCGCTGCCAGGAAGTGATCGACCGTTGCGTGGCCATGGGCACCAATAACCCGATCAAGTTCTTCCACGACGTCGGCGCCGGTGGCCTGTCCAACGCCATCCCCGAACTGCTGCACGACTCCAAGGTTGGCGGCGTGATCGACCTGGGCAAGGTGCCCACCGACGATCCCTCGCTGTCGCCGCTGGAACTGTGGTGCAACGAGTCGCAGGAGCGCTATGTACTGGGTGTGGCGCAGGAGCGCCTGGCCGAGTTCGCCGCCATCTGCGCGCGCGAACGTTGCCCGTTTGCCGCGGTCGGCGTTGCAACGGCTGAAGAACACCTGGTCGTGGCCTATGGCGCGACCCCGGGCAATACCCCGGCCGATGCACCGATCGACCTGCCGATGGACGTGCTGTTCGGCAAGGCGCCGAAGATGCACCGTGACACTGCGCATCCGCCCGCAGCGCCGTGGCCGCAGCTCAAGACCGCCGGCATCGACCTGCGTGAGGCGGGCCTGCGCGTGCTGGCGCACCCGACCGTGGCGTCCAAGAACTTCCTGGTCACCATTGGTGACCGCAGCGTTGGCGGCCTGACCGCACGCGAGCAGATGATCGGCCCGTGGCAGCTGCCGATGGCCGACGTAGCCATCACCCTGGCCGGGTTTGACACCTATGCAGGTGAGGCGATGTCGCTCGGCGAGCGCACCCCGCTGGCACTGCTGAACGCTGCCGCATCGGCACGCATGGCGGTGGGCGAAGCCATCACCAACCTGTGCGCCGCACCGGTAACCGCGCTGGATACGATAAAGCTGTCGGCCAACTGGATGGCCGCCTGCGGCCACAATGGCGAAGATGCGCTGCTGTATGACGCGGTCAAGGCGGTGGGTATGGAGCTGTGCCCGCAGTTGGACATCAGCATCCCGGTGGGCAAGGACTCGCTGTCGATGCAGGCGCAGTGGCAGGCCGATGGCCAGACCGAGAAGTCGGTATCGCCGGTGTCGCTGGTGATCACCGCGTTCGCGCCGGTCAGCGATGCCCGCCAGCAGCTGACCCCGCTGCTCGACCGCGAAACCGAAAGCGAGCTGTGGTTGATTGGCCTGGGCGCTGGCAAGCAGCGTCTGGGCGGCTCGATCCTGGCGCAGACCCAGGCCGACCACGGTGCATTGCCGGCCTTTGCTGGTGAAGTTCCGGATCTGGATGACCCGCAGCGCCTGCGTGCGTTCTTTGAATTGATCCGTGATGCACGTGCGTCCGGCCTGTTGCTGGCCTACCACGACCGCAGCGACGGCGGCGCCTTTGCCGCGCTGTGTGAAATGGCGTTTGCCTCGCGCATGGGCCTGGACATCGTGCTCGACGCCTGGGGCGACGATCCGTTCCGCAGCCTGTTCAACGAAGAACTGGGCGCCGTGGTGCAGATCGCCAAGGAAGACCGTGCCGCCTTCGCCGATCTGGTCGAGCGCCACGCGTTGACCGAATGCGCGCAGCGCATTGCCCGCCCGACCACCGCGCCGGTGGTGCGCGTGCAACTGGCTGGCGACAGCGTGGTGGAATGGCGCTGGGAAGAACTGTTCGATGCCTGGTGGTCGGTCACACACGCCATGCAGAAGCTGCGTGACAACCCGGATGCGGCTGACCAGGAGCGTGCGATTGCGCGCAACTTCAACGCCCCGGGCCTGAAGCCGAAGCTGGCATTTGATCCGGCCGACGACGTCGCCGCTCCGTTCATCGCCAGCGGCAAGCGTCCGAAGGTGGCAATCCTGCGCGAGCAGGGCGTCAACGGCCAGATCGAAATGGCCAACATCTTCGAGCGCGTCGGCTTCGACGCCTACGACGTGCACATGAGCGACCTGATCGAAGGCCGCGTGCAGCTCGCCGACTTCCGCGGCATCGCCGCCTGCGGCGGTTTCAGCTACGGCGACGTGCTGGGTGCCGGCCGTGGCTGGGCAACCTCCATCCTCGAGCGCCCGGCGCTGCGTGAGGTCTTTGCGGCCTTCTTCGCCCGCCCGGATACCTTCGCGCTGGGCGTGTGCAACGGCTGCCAGATGATGAGCCAGCTCAAGGACATCATCCCCGGTGCCGAGCACTGGCCGAAGTTCCTGCGCAATGCCGGCGAGCAGTTCGAAGCCCGCACTGCGTTGCTTGAGGTCGTTGAATCGCCGTCGATCCTGCTGCGTGGCATGGCCGGCTCGCGCCTGCCGGTTGCCGTGGCACACGGCGAAGGCCGCGCCGAGTTCGACAGCGCGGTGGACCAGGCGGCTGCCAGCATCGCCCTGCGTTACGTTGATGGCGATGGCCGCGTGGCCACCCAGTACCCGCTCAATCCGAACGGCTCGCCGGACGGCATCACCGGCCTGACCAGCAGCGATGGCCGCGTCACCATCCTGATGCCGCACCCGGAACGTACCCCGCGCACGGTCAACCTGAGCTGGGCACCGACGAGCTGGGGCGAAGATTCGCCGTGGCTGCGGATGTTCCGCAACGCAAGAGTATGGTGCGGCTGAACAGGCGAAAGCACCGAAAGCCAGTTTCAGTACATGAAAAACCGAAGAAGCCCGCAGGCCAACGCCTGCGGGCTTTTTCCGTTCTGCATGGCGGATTTCCGTCTGTTCGCTGTGCTGTATCCGGACATTGCAGAACAGAGCTGTTTATCAAAAAAAAATGATGATGCAATTCAATGAACAGCGCGTTTTCCCCGCTGTATCCGGCGGTTTTCAGGTCCAGTCGGCAACTTGACGTTCAAAACTCCGGGCTTTGAAACTCGCGCCGCGCAACAGGTACGGCTGCTTATTGCAGCGCGCTGCCAGCGATGGGCGTGAGCCCGACGCACGCACGCAACAAAGGGGAGGCACGTAGAAAACGTCAACCGAAAAATCGTCGATGCCGCATCAGCGAGCAACGCCTGCGGCGAAGGCGTAGTCCACTTCAGGAGCAGATTCGATGAATCGGATTTATCGCAAGGTGTGGAACAAGGCACTCGGGCAGTTGGTGGTGGCATCGGAACTGGCCAGATGCAGTAGCTCAGGGCGTGTGGTGGACAAGCGCACAACGGCGTCCCATCGGCTGCAACTGCTGGTGACCGCGATTGCACTGGGATTGGGGTTGGGCACGCAGGCGTTGCCGCTGCAGGCGCAATCAGTAGCGGTGGGGGGCAATGCCAAATGTATTGTGCTGGGCAGCGCCAATCTGGCCGATTGCGCATTGCAGGGGGATGCAAACGCGGCCGGTGCCAATGCCGTGGCCATGGGCGCGCAAAGCCTTGCCTCGGCAGAAGGTAGCGTGGCCTTGGGCAATGCCGCGATCGCGCAGGGCCGCAACAGCATCGCCCTGGGTGCCAATACGGTGGCGGCGCGCGACAACGTGTTGTCGGTGGGTGATGTCGGTAGCGAGCGGCAGATCAGCAATGTCGCCGCCGGTAGCGAGGATACCGATGCGGTGAATCTGGCCCAGCTCAACGCAGTGGCAGGCGAAGCCGCGCAGACCCGTCGCTACTTCACCGCCAACGGCGCCAACGATGGCAGTGATGACGCGCTTGCCAGTGGTGCCGGCGCAACAGCGGCGGGCGTGGGGGCGGTGGCCAGTGGCGCGGAGAGCGTGGCCGTAGGTAGCTACAGCAGCGCCACCGGTGATTACGCGAGCGCGCTTGGCTACGTGAACACTGCAACCGGCGTGAACAGTTCCGCGGTCGGCAACTTCAATCAGGTTGATGGCAGTGATGGCAGCGCTTTTGGTTTCGCCAACTTCGTTGGCGGCGACAACGCGCTGGCGGTTGGCAGCAACAGCGTTGCGATGGCTGCGGCCAGTGTTGCCATCGGTGATGGTGCGCTGGCCGACAGTGTTTCCGGTGTGGCGCTCGGCCAGACCGCGCTGGCTTCGGGTATCAATGCGATTGCACTGGGCAAGAATGCTGCCGCCACGCATGACAATAGCGTCGCGCTGGGTTCCGGCTCGCTGACCGGCCGCGACAACAGCGTGGCCGTGGGTGACGTGGGCAGTGAGCGCCAGCTCACCAACCTTGCCGCTGGCACCGAAGCTACCGATGCGGTGAACAAAACGCAGTTGGACGAAGTGGCGGCTGTCGCACAGACCACGGACAAGTATTTCAAGGCAGCCGGCATGCTTGCTAGCGACGTGGGCGCATTGGCTGCGGGCGCCGGTGCGGTGGCCGCTGGCGAGGCTGCCGCTGCTGCCGGTGACTACAGTGTGGCGCTTGGTGCGCAGACTTCAGCCGCCGGGGCCGGTGCGGTTGCGCTTGGCGGTCCGGCACTGTTGTCGGCGGACCTCGGTGATTACATCGCAACCAGCGCCAGCGGGGATGCTGCCACTGCGATCGGAGCCGGAGCCAACGCCAGTGCGCAGTTCGCGCTGGCCGTGGGTGCGCTGAGCCAGGCGCAGGCGGTGGCTACCACGGCTGTTGGCAGCGAGGCACGCGCATCGCGGCTCAATGCCAGCGCCTTTGGTGCATCCAGTTGGGCGGCCGGTGACAACAGCACCGCGTTGGGCCACCAAAGCGTAAGTCGTGGCCGTAACGCCACGGCGCTGGGCGCGGATGCCCAGGCTATCGCTGCCAACAGTGTGGCGCTGGGGTCTGGTTCTCCGGCTGATCGCGCCAACACCGTGTCAGTTGGCAATGAAGATGCGGAACGCCAGGTCGTGAATGTCGCTGCCGGCACCGCGGGAACAGATGCCGTCAATCTGGATCAGCTGGAAGCGGTCGCCGCGGTCGCCAACGATACGAACAAGTTCTTCAAGGCGACAGGGCCTGATGGTCAGGCTACTGGTGCCTATGTTGAGGGGCCTTCTGCTACTGCGGCGGGCGAACGTTCACGGGCAATCGGCGAAGGAGCGGCGGCCTTCGGTGCGGCAGCTAGCGCCGCCAAGTATGGTGCCGCCTTTGGTCCCACTGCCAAAGCAGCTGATTATGGGTCTGCCTTTGGCGGCGGTGCCAGCGCACTTTCATGGGGAACAGCAATCGGTGCTCTCTCTCGGGCCGGGGAAGAAGGCGTCGCAGTGGGAGCCCGCGCTAAAGCAGCGGCATCAGGTATAGCGCTAGGACCGTTGGCCGATGCTAGCGGAGTTGAGGCCGTTGCTTTGGGAGCCGGAGCTGTGGCGATGGCGGAAAATGCGGTGGCCATCGGCGCCGGTTCCCTGGCTGATCGCAGTAATAGCGTATCCCTTGGTGACAAAGTGGCGAAGCGCCAGCTTGTCAATGTGGCCGCGGGCACCGAGCTGACCGATGCGGTCAATCTGGAGCAACTTGAATCCGTCAAAGCCGTGGCGGATGCGGTAAGCAAGTACTTCACTGCAACAGCCAGCGCTACGAGTGCCGCCGGAGCATACAGCGAGGGTGATGGTGCCCTGGCCGGAGGTGAGGCGGCCAATGCCATTGGTGCAGGAAGTGTCGCGCTGGGGAATGCCGCCACGGTGGTGGCCGATGGCGCGATTGCGATAGGCAAAGATGCCTTTTCCGGTGCGGCGAACGCGGTTGCGCTTGGGTCGGGCTCGATCGCTGATCGCGACAATGTGGTGTCGGTCGGTAGCGTGGGGGCGGAGCGTCAGATCAGCAATGTGGCTGCTGGCACCGCGGGAACGGATGCCGTCAATCTGGATCAGCTGGAAGCGGTCGCCGCGGTCGCCAACGATACGAACAAGTTCTTCAAGGCGACAGGGCCTGATGGTCAGGCTACTGGTGCCTATGTTGAGGGGCCTTCTGCTACTGCGGCGGGCGAACGTTCACGGGCAATCGGCGAAGGAGCGGCGGCCTTCGGTGCGGCAGCTAGCGCCGCCAAGTATGGTGCCGCCTTTGGTCCCACTGCCAAAGCAGCTGATTATGGGTCTGCCTTTGGCGGCGGTGCCAGCGCACTTTCATGGGGAACAGCAATCGGTGCTCTCTCTCGGGCCGGGGAAGAAGGCGTCGCAGTGGGAGCCCGCGCTAAAGCAGCGGCATCAGGTATAGCGCTAGGACCGTTGGCCGATGCTAGCGGAGTTGAGGCCGTTGCTTTGGGAGCCGGAGCTGTGGCGATGGCGGAAAATGCGGTGGCCATCGGCGCCGGTTCCCTGGCTGATCGCAGTAATAGCGTATCCCTTGGTGACAAAGTGGCGAAGCGCCAGCTTGTCAATGTGGCCGCGGGCACCGAGCTGACCGATGCGGTCAATCTGGAGCAACTTGAATCCGTCAAAGCCGTGGCGGATGCGGTAAGCAAGTACTTCACTGCAACAGCCAGCGCTACGAGTGCCGCCGGAGCATACAGCGAGGGTGATGGTGCCCTGGCCGGAGGTGAGGCGGCCAATGCCATTGGTGCAGGAAGTGTCGCGCTGGGGAATGCCGCCACGGTGGTGGCCGATGGCGCGATTGCGATAGGCAAAGATGCCTTTTCCGGTGCGGCGAACGCGGTTGCGCTTGGGTCGGGCTCGATCGCTGATCGCGACAATGTGGTGTCGATCGGTAGCGTGGGGGCGGAGCGGCAGATCAGCAATGTGGCTGCCGGCACCGCGGGAACGGATGCGGTCAATCTGGATCAGCTCAACGCAGTCGCTGATGCGGGCCAGCAGACCAGCCGCTATTTTGTCGCCAGTGGAGCGGCCGATGGCAGCGATGATGCCCTCGCCAGCGGCGCTGGCGCCACTGCGGCGGGTGTGGGCACGTTGGCCAGCGGTGCGCAGAGTACCTCCGTTGGCAGCTACAACGTTGCGGGCGGCGACTACAGTACTGCCCTGGGTTACGTGAACACCGCGAATGCGACCAACAGCACGGCGGTCGGCAATTTCAACCAGGTGGATGGCGCCGACAGCAGTGCCTTCGGCTTCGCCAATTTCGTGGAAGGCAATGGTGCTACGGCGATAGGCAGCAACAGTTTTGCCGCTGGCGATCGGAGTTTCGCGGGAGGGTTTGAAGCGGTCGCCGGTGGCCTGGCTACGGTAGCGCTGGGCAGTGCTTCCGTCGCATCTGCTGAGCAGGCTGTCGCCATTGGTGGGGGGGCAACGGCCCAGGGCGAGGATAGCTTGGCCGTTGGTGCGCGCAGTACTGCATCCAGCGTCGGCGCCGTAGCCATCGGGCGTGGGGCCAACGCCGGTGCGGACGGGGCCACCGCAGTTGGCGCCAATGCACAGGCGAGTGCGCTGGGTAGCACCGCATTGGGTAGCTCCGCGGTGGCGTCTGCATCGAACAGCGTAGCGCTGGGCGTTGGTGCGGTGGCCAATCGCAGCGATAGCGTGTCTGTGGGCATGGCTGGCGCGGAGCGACAGATCACCAATGTTGCCGCCGGCACCGAAAGTACCGATGCGGTCAACAAAGCGCAGCTGGATGCTGTCGCGGATGTTGCGGGTGAAGCCAGCGAGAGTAGTCAGTACTTCAAGGGTAGTGGCGCGGGGGCAGCAACTGCCAGCGCTGGCAACGCAGTTGCGGCAGGTGCTGCTGCAGTTGCCAGTGCTGAGCGGGGTACCGCGGTAGGTGCTGCCAGCACCGCTGCCGCTGTCGGAGCTACTGCAATCGGTGCCGACGCAGCGGCACGCGGAAACAATAGTTCGGTGCTGGGTAGGCAGGCGTCCGCTACGGCAGCGGGTGGTGTGGCACTTGGCTACACAGCGTTTGCCAGCAATGGCGTCAATGGTGTTGCCATCGGTGCAGCGGCAGGCGTATCCGGCGCCAACTCCGTTGCCTTGGGCGCCGGCTCGCGTGCGACCGAAGCCAATGTGGTGTCTGTAGGCGGTGGTAACGGGACCAATGGACCGGCGACGCGACGGATCATCAATGTCGCCGCGGGCCGCATCATTGAAGGCGGCACCGATGCAGTCAATGGTGGTCAGCTCTATAGCACCAATCAGCGTGTGGGGGCGGTGGAGACACGCGTGAACGACATCGATGATCGGATCGGTGAGGTGGAGACTGTCACGGCCAATGTTGTTTCCTACGACGATGGCGATCGCAGTGCGGTGACGTTTGCGGGTATGCAAGGCAGCATCCTGGACAACGTGGCTGCTGGAAACATCACCGTCGACAGCATGCAGGCAATCAATGGTGGGCAACTGCACCAGTCGCTCAGTTCCATCGCTGGTATTTTGGGCGGTGGTGCTGCGTTGGGCATGCAGGGCTTGTTTGTCGCGCCAAGTTATGTGGTCCAGGGCGCCAGCTTCGCCAACGTGGGGGATGCACTGGCCGCGCTGGATACGCAGATAACCGTAATCAATACGCAGTTGTCGGGGATTGATGCGGGCGTTGGTGGAACGCCGGGCGGCGGCGATCCAGGCGATGGCATGAGTACTAGCGGCGGCGTGGCGCTTGGCGATGATGCGAAGGCGCCGGATCAAGCCGGCACTGGGATCGGTCATGGCGCGCATGCAGCAGGGATGAACGATACCGCGTTGGGTAGCAACTCGAGCGTCTTGGCCGATGGCAGTACGGCGGTGGGTGCCAACGCTTCGGTCACCGCTACGGCGACCGATGCGGTGGCGTTGGGAGAAGGTGCCAACGTAACCGCGGCGTCCAGTACCGCAGTTGGCCAGGGCGCCGTTGTCACTGCCAGTGCCGGTACCGCAATTGGACAAGGCGCCAGTGTCCGGGCCGAAGGGGCGGTGGCCATCGGCCAGGGATCCATGGCCGATCGTGCCAATACGGTGTCCGTTGGTAGTGCCGGTAATGAGCGGCAGCTAACCCATATTGCCGAAGGCACGCAGGCAACTGACGCAGTCAACAAGGCGCAGCTGGATCGGAGCGCCGCGGCAGCAAACGCCTATACAGATGGCAAGTTCAGCGCAATGGCTGACAGCTTCGAGGTGTTGCGCAGCGATATGGGCAAGCGCCTGCAGCACATTGATGAACGCATTGACCGGCAAGGCGCGATGAGTGCTGCGATGTTGAACATGGCGACCAGTGCAGCCGGTGTGCGAACAGAGAACCGGGTGGGGGTTGGCGTCGGCTTCCAGGGCGGTGAGTCGGCGTTGTCGGTCGGCTACCAGCGGGCGTTTGGTGATCGCGCAACCGTGACGGTGGGCGGTGCGTTCAGCAGTGACGATAGCTCGGTGGGTGTGGGTGCTGGCTTTGGTTGGTGAAGTGCATTTTTGGGTGCTTCAACGTGGGGTTTGGCGGTGTAGCTGATCCGGCAACAAAAGGTGCTGAGAAGCGGGTTCAGCACCGGCGATGCCGAGGGACCCCGTTGTGCAGGTTCTGGCGTTCGGCATTGGCAAGGAGCCGATGCCGCATCGTTTCGCGGCGCCAGGGAGGCGCTGCTATCGCCCTGCCAAAGGTGGTCGTCATCCATTGCTTGCAGAGGGCAGGCCGTGCGGGCGATTGGCTGCCCAAGCTGCCCTGATTGTGATCTACACCGCGTCGTAAACAGCGTTTTCCTTTGAATCCTCGATTTTCATAGACATGGGGTTTTACATGAAGCAGACATCAAGGCTATGTGCGGTCGTGGTACTAGGCATGTTGCTCGCGCTGTCAAACAGCGAGTCAGCGTTGGCGGCTGGACAAGGGGTCGATACAAAGGCACCGGCAGCTGTTGCCGGTGGACAGCGCTACCTTGTCAAATACCGCGCGGACAGCGTCGAGCGACGTGATGCGAATGCAGTAGCCACGGGGCTGAGATCGGCAATGGCACGCGCGGGGCTGGACCGTGCTGTGGTTGCCAGGTCCGGTGTGCAGGGGCGCAAGGCGGCTACCGCAACGTTGTTGCACCGGTCTGCCAGCCCAGGCTGGAATGTGGTCAAAGCGGACCGCGTACTGGACAGCCGGGAGTCGGCTGATTTCATTCGCGAGCTGAAAGCCAATCCGGCCGTGGAAAGCGTCGAGCAGGATCACCTGGTGCAGTTGCAGAACGTTGGGCAGGCTCAGGTTATGGTCCCAAATGATCCTGACTACGCGAAGTATCAGTGGAACTTGTTCAGCGAGATCGCCGGGGTCCGCGCGCCGCAGGCATGGAACCTCTCGCAGGGCGACGGGGCGGTTGTTGCCGTGGTCGACTCCGGCATCGCCAAGGGCGCTCCTGATCTGGTCGAGGTACTGACTGGTTATGACATGATTACCGATGCGAAGCTTTCCAGGCGCGGTACCAATGCACGCGCGCCCGGTGGCTGGGACCTGGGTAACTGGGTACCCCCTGGTGAGGACTGCTACACCGGTACTCCTTCCGCTCTCGGGTCGCCTAGTAATTGGCATGGGACTCACGTCGCCGGCACGATCGGGCAACTCAGCAACAACGGTAGTTGGTTGGCTGGACTGGCCTACAAGGCAAAAATCCTGCCAGTACGTGCGGCCGGAATGTGCGGCGGCTGGCACAGCGACATCGCCGATAGCATCATATGGGCTGCGGGAGGCAGTGTCCCGGGGCTCCCCCTGAATAAGAACCCTGCAGATGTGATCAACGTGAGTATGGGGTGGGGTGAGGCTGGCACCTGCCCGGACTATATGCAGAGTGCTTTCGATACCGCAGCGGCATTGGGAAGTATCGTCGTGGTTGCCGCGGGCAACGAGAGCACCGCGGCGGCTAATATCCCCTATGCAAACTGCAGGAATGTGATTGCAGTTGGCGCAGTCAATAGTCGTGGTGAGATTTCCAACTTCTCGAACCATGGCCGCGCGGTATCCCTGCTTGCGCCAGGGGGACAGCAGTACAGTAGCGATATCGACGGCGCCATATGGCAGGTTGTCAATGCAAGTTTGAACGCGCCTCTTGCGGGGCGATGGAAACTCGGCGGTATGCAGGGAACGTCAATGGCTGCGCCACATGTCAGCGCTGCGGTTGCAATGATTCAAAGTGCGGTGCTGACGCCATACACGCCGGCACAAATGCTGAAGCTGCTGCAGGAAACGTCGCGACCTCTGGCGGTGCAGCCTACCGCTGACAAGCTCCCAAGCGCCGGGATGCTCGATATTGAGGCGGCGTTGCTGAAGGCGATAGGGGACTGTGACGAGTGCGGGTCGGTTCCGGTAGCGTTGATCAACAAGGTAGCGCTCAGCAATATCGCCGGTGACCAGGGGCAGTCGAGGTTCTACCAGTTCGAGGCTGAGGCTGGCAAGGTGCTCACTTTCATGACCTATGGTGGCAGCGGTGACGTGTCATTGCATGTACGGCAGCCGGGGGTTTTATTTGGTCATGGGGACGATACGCGGTCAGTCCGTGTTGGCAACATCGAAACCGTGCGCTACGTGACTCCAGTGGCAGGAACCTATCTCATCAATTTGGTGGGAGAGCAGGCCTACGCCGGGGTTACGCTGGTGGCAAGGCAGTAGCAGCTGCTGCGTGGTGGTGGAACAGGCTCTGGTTTTCCAGAGCCTGTTTTTTTTTGGGGGGGGCTGCAATTGCCTCCAAGGCAGGTCCGGGGCTGGCAGTCGGCTTTGCCGGTTGGGGCCGGGGAGTCTTGTTCGTTGATGCGGCGTGCTTTTGACGCTTCTGCCGCGTCGATGCTCGGGGCGGTTTGGGTTGGCGCTGACCGCCGCGCAATTAACCTTGTTGCAACGCAGCTGTACAGGGCGCTTGAAGGACATCAACCCGGTCTTCTCAGGCAAATAGGACAAATTGGCAAAAAAGCCCGCAGCCCAAGGCTCGCGGGCTTCTTTTTTATTGTCCATCCGGGCGCCGGCGGAATCGATGTCTCAACAGTCAATTGCGACTAGGCAACTGTTTCAGAAGTAATTTTTCCGAAAATCTCATCAAACTGAGAGATTTGAGTGGTTCCTCACAAAACCTGACTTTTGAGCCAAATATTTGACGAATCATGAATCGTCGATTAAGACTCCATCCATCCCGTAGTCACCCGACAGGTATGGAACCAGGGGGGTAGACCACGACAGGCGTGAGCCTCACGTGCCCAGTTTCAGCGGGACCGGGATCACAACACCACAGGGGGATCGTTGGGTACACGCATGGCCCGGCGATGGCGCGTTTATGCAAGGAAAAAACCGTCCACTTGAGGAGCAGCAGCGATGAACCGGATCTACCGCAAGGTATGGAACAAGGCATTGGGGCAGTTGGTGGTGGCGTCGGAGTTGGCATCGTCCAGCTCGGCCGGTGTGGTCATGGATGAGCGGCATAGCGCCGGAATACGCCTGCAAGCCTTGTCGGTTGCCGTCGCGTTGGGTCTAGGAGCAAGCGCCTGGGTAACCGCGGCGCAGGCACAGTCGGTGGAAGTGGGCGGTAACGCGCAGTGCATGGTGCTTGGCAGTGCAACGCTGGTGGATTGCGCCATCGCCAACAGCGCCGATGCATCGGGCACGAATGCAGTGGCCATCGGTGCGGGCACGGTCGCGTCTGCCGCTGGCAGCGTGGCACTGGGCGCCGGCTCCATCGCCGATCGCGCCAACACGGTGTCAGTGGGCTCGGCGGGCAACGAACGCCAGATCAGCAATGTCGCCGCCGGTACCGCGGGCACCGATGCGGTAAATCTCGATCAACTCAATGCGGCTGCCGATGGTGCGCTGTTGGCTGGCCGCTATTTCAAGGCGAATGGCGCTGCCGACGGCAGCGATGACGCCGTGGCCAGCGGCGAAGGCGCGATGGCTGCAGGTGTTGGCTCGTTGGCAAGCGGTGTGGAAAGCACCGCGGTTGGCAGCTACAACGTCGCCGCCGGTGACTATTCCAGTGCGGTGGGTTATGTGAACACCGCCAACGGCGAAAGCAGTTCGGCTGTCGGCAATTTCAACCAGGTGGATGGTGCCAACAGCAGTGCATTTGGTTCCGGCAACCTGGTGGATGGTGCCAACGCAATCGCGCTGGGCAGCAACAGCGTCGCCAGTGGTGATGGCAGCGTGGTGATCGGCGATGGCGCCTACGCGGCTGCCGATGATTCCACTGCGGTCGGCTCCGGCAGTCTCGCCAGCGAGCTGGGCAGCACTGCTGTTGGTAGCGGTGCAGAAGCGACCGGTGCCTATGCAAGCGCGCAGGGCAGCCAGGCGCTTGCTTCCGGGCAGCAGGCAACGGCCAACGGCTTCCGTGCGGATGCCAGTGGTCGTGGCACCACTGCGCTTGGCGCCTATAGTTCAGCCTCCGGCGACCTTGCTTCGGCAGTGGGGTATGGCGCCGATGCCAGCGGCGATTACGGCGTTGCGATGGGCCTGGGTGCTTCCGCCTCGGCGACCAGCACCACGGCGGTAGGCGAATCGGCGATCGCTTCTGGCGAAGAATCCACTGCGGTTGGCGGCACCACTTTCGGTGGCTTCATCAGCACCGAAGCGTCGGGTACCGGTGCGTCGGCATTCGGCAATGGCGCGTGGGCGATAGGTGAGTACGCCACCGCGATTGGCTTCAACAGCTGGGCTGATGCAGACGATTCCACCGCGCTTGGTCAAAGTGCCACCGCAGCGGCAGCCAACAGCGTCGCCATCGGTGCGAACTCCTGGGCCGACCGCGAGAGCACGGTTTCGGTCGGTGACGTGGGCAGTGAACGCCAGATCACCAATGTCGCTGCCGGTACTGAAGATACTGACGCGGTGAACAAGTCGCAGCTCGACGAAGTGGCGGCCGTTGCCGAGAACACCAGCAAGTACTTCAAGGCAAGCGGCAGTGCTGACAGTGATGCCGGTGCGTATGCGGAAGGTGATGCGGCCACCGCAGCGGGTGAAGCGAGCAACGCGATCGGCAACGGCGCGTCGGCATATGGCAACGGCGCTAATGCCGTCGCCAACGGCGCAACCGCGGTCGGCATGAATGCCTTGGCTGCAGGCCAGAACAGCGCCGCCTTTGGCCAGAACGCCGAAGCGACCGGTCCGGCGGCGGTGGCCGTCGGCGGCAATGCGGTGGATGCCGATGGCAATCCCTTGATCACCTTCGGTGGGCAGCCGGTGACGACCGGCGCAACCAGTGCCGGCCTCGGTGGTACCGCGCTGGGTGCCAGCGCCAGTGCCGAGGGCTTTGCCGCTACGGCCACGGGCCTGGGTGCCTTCGCGCAGGGCGCGCAGTCCTCCGCATTTGGTGCGGTGGCCAATGCCATCGGTGACTACAGTACCTCGGTGGGTAGCCAGAGCGCGGCGTCGGGCACCAGCAGCGTTGCGCTGGGCGGCCCGATCGATCTGATCCCGGGTCTGGGTTTCTTCGTGGATACCCAGGCCAGCGGTGAGGCGTCCACGGCGTTGGGTGCAGGCGCGATTGCCTCCGGCGACTATGCGTTGGCATCAGGTGCCTTGAGCGAAGCCGCGGGTGCCGAATCCACCGCAGTCGGCTACTTCGCCTATGCGCCCGGTGACAATGCCAGTGCGCTGGGCGCCGAGAGTTGGGCCAGCGGTGCCAACAGCACGGCAGTCGGCTTCTACAGTACCAGCCGCGGTGTGGACAGCACCGCGCTGGGGGCCAACGCCACCGCTACCGCCGCCAACAGTGTTGCCTTGGGCGCAAGCTCGCTGGCCGATCGTGCCGATAGCGTGTCGGTCGGGGCGGCAGGTGCCGAGAGGCAGATCACCCATGTTGCTGCCGGTACCGAAGGCAGCGATGCGGTCAACGTCGATCAGCTCACTGCGGTTGCCGAAGGTGCGGAACTGACCGCGCGCTACTTCAAGGCCAACGGCGCCGCCGATGGCAGTGATGACGCGGTCGCCAGCGGCGATGGCGCTACCGCCGCCGGTGTTGGCTCGTTGGCCAGCGGTGCGCAGAGCACCGCGGTTGGCAGCTACAACGTCGCTGCCGGTGATTACGCCAGCGCCCTTGGCTATGTGAATACCGCCAACGGCATGAACAGTTCGGCGGTTGGCAACTTCAACCAGGTGGACGGCGAAAACAGCAGTGCATTCGGCATGGCCAATCTGGTCGACGGTGCCAATGCCATCGCGCTGGGCAGCAACAGCGTCGCCAGTGGTGACGGCAGCGTGGTGATCGGCGATGGCGCATTGGCAGATGCCGATGATGCCGTCGCCGTGGGCTCGGGCAGCGTCGCCAGTGGCGACGGCAGCAGCGCCCTGGGCGCGGGTGCGGAAGCTTCGGGCGCGTTCGCCACGGCGCAGGGTGCGCAGGCAGTGGCCTCCGGACAGCAGGCCTTGGCCAGCGGTTTCCGTGCCGAGGCCAGCGGTCGCGGCACCACGGCGGTTGGCAGTTACAGCGTTGCCTCCGGTGACCTCGCCTCGGCCGTTGGCTACGGGGCCGAAGCCAGTGGCGACTACGGTGTCGCGATGGGTCTGGGCGCGGCCGCATCCGGCGTCAGCACCACGGCTGTGGGTGAATCGGCAATTGCCTCGGGCGAGGAGTCGACTGCAGTCGGCGGCACCACCTTCGGTGGCCTGATCAGCACCAAGGCGTCGGGCACCGGGGCGGCGGCATTCGGCAACGGCGCGTGGGCCGTGGGCGAATACGCGACCGCCATTGGTTTCAACAGCTGGGCCGATGCGGACAACTCCACCGCCCTGGGCCAGAGCGCGGTGGCCGAAGCGGCCAACAGCGTCGCCATCGGTGCCAATTCCTGGGCGGATCGCGAAAACAGCGTGTCGGTGGGTGACGTGGGCAGCGAACGCCAGATCACCAATGTCGCCGCCGGTACCGAGGGTACCGATGCGGTCAACAAGAACCAGCTGGACGAAGTGGCTGCGGTAGCCGGCAACACCAGCAAATACTTCACCGCCACCGGCAGCGCCGACAGCGATGCCGGTGCGTATGCGGAGGGCGACAACGCCACTGCGGCGGGTGAGGCCACCAATGCGATCGGCAATGGTGCATCGGCGTTCGGCAGCGGCGCCACCGCCGTGGCCGACGGTGCGACTGCGGTCGGCATGAACGCCTTGGCCAGCGGCCAGAACGCCGCCGCTTTCGGCCAGAACGCGCAGGCGATGGGTCCCGGCGCAGTGGCCGTGGGCGGCAATGCGGTGGACGCGAACGGTGATCCGCTGATCAACGTGGGCGGTGCGCCGGTGCAGACCGGCGCCACCAGTGCCGGCGTCGGCGGCACGGCGCTGGGTGCAAGCGCCAATGCCGAAGGCTTCGCCGCTACCGCCAGCGGTGTCGGTGCGTATGCCAAGGGCGATCAGTCCACCGCCAATGGTGCGGTGGCCAATGCACTGGGCAACTACAGCACTGCCACCGGCTCGCAGAGTTATGCGGAGGGTGCGGGTACCACCGCGGTCGGCTTCAACGCGGCCGCCTATGAGGACGGCAACGTCGCCGTAGGCCGCAACGCGTCCGCACTCGGCGCAGGCAGCCTGGCAATCGGTGATGGCGCCGAGACCGGCTTTGGCTTCTTCGGCATCGGCGCGACCAATGCGGTAGCGATCGGCAGCGGCAGCTGGGCCTTCGGTGATGACGCTACGGCGGTTGGCGCCAATGCCTGGGCCTTCGGCCAGCAGAGCACCGCCGTTGGTACCGGCGCCGAAGCCGGTGCCACCAATTCGGTGGCGCTGGGCGCAGGTTCGATAGCTGGCCGCGACAATACGGTGTCGGTGGGCGATGCAGGTGCCGAACGGCAGATCACCAATGTGGCCGCCGGTACCGAAGGCACCGATGCTGTCAACGTCGATCAGCTCAACACCGCAGCCGAAGGTGCGCTGCTGGCAGGGCGTTACTTCAAGGCAAACGGTGCGGCCGATGGCAGTGACGACGCTGTCGCCAGTGGTGACGGCGCAACTGCTGCAGGTGTTGGTTCGGAGGCGTCGGGCGCACAGAGCACGGCGGTGGGTAGCTACAACGTCGCCGCCGGTGATTACGCCAGCGCCGTCGGCTATGTGAACACCGCCAACGGCACGAACAGTTCGGCGTTCGGCAACTTCAACCAGGTGGATGGCGAGAACAGCAGTGCGTTTGGCTTCGCCAACCTGGTCGATGGTGACAACGCCATCGCACTGGGTAGCAACAGCGTGGCCAGCGGTGAAAGCGCCATCGTGATCGGCAACGGTGCCAGTGCATTGGCCAGTGGTGCCGCAGCCATCGGCATGAATGCAGTGGCCAGTGGCCAGAACGCTGCGGCGTTTGGCCAGAACGCACAGGCCACCGGTCCCGGAGCGGTGGCCGTGGGTGGCAATGCCGTGGACGAAAATGGCGATCCGCTGATCACCTCCAATGGTGAGCCGGTGCAGACCGGTGCCACCAGTGCCGGCGTCGGTGGTACCGCGCTAGGTGCCAGTGCCAATGCATCGGGCTTTGCCGCAACCGCAACCGGTGTTGGCGCATGGGCACAGGGTGATCAGTCCACCGCCAGCGGTGCAGTTGCCAATGCGGTTGGCGACTTCAGCACCGCCAGCGGTTCGCAGTCGTATGCGGAAGGGGTTGGGACCACGGCGGTGGGCTACAACGCCGCCGCCTATGAAGACGGCAACGTCGCCGTTGGCCGTAACGCCTCGGCCTTGGGCGCAGGCAGCCTGGCAATCGGTGATGGCGCTGAGACCGGCTTCGGCTTCTTCGGCATCGGCGCAACCAATGCCGTCGCCATCGGTAGCGGCAGCTGGGCCTTCGGTGATGACGCGACCGCAGTAGGTGCCAACGCCTGGGCCTTTGGCCAGCAGAGCACCGCCGTTGGTACCGGTGCCGAAGCCGGCGCCACCAATTCGGTGGCGCTGGGTGCCGGCTCGATTGCCGGTCGTGACAACACGGTATCGGTGGGTGATGCAGGTGCCGAACGGCAGATCACCAATGTTGCCGCCGGCACCGAGGGAACCGATGCCGTCAACAAGGATCAGCTCGATGAAGTGGCTGCGGTGGCGGCCGAAGGCCAGACCACGGCGAAGTACTTCAAGGCCACCGGCAGCGCCGACAGCGATGCCGGTGCCTATGCTGAAGGCGACAACGCCACGGCCTCCGGTGAGGCGACCAATGCGATTGGCAACGGCGCATCGGCGTTCGGCAGTGGCGCCAATGCAGTGGCTGACGGCGCAACCGCAGTCGGCATGAACGCCTTGGCCAGTGGCCAGAACGCAGCCGCATTCGGCCAGAACGCACAGGCGATGGGCCCGGGTGCAGTGGCTGTGGGTGGCAATGCGGTGGACGCGAACGGTGATCCGCTGATCAACGTGGGCGGTGAGCCGGTGCAGACCGGTGCCACCAGTGCCGGCGTTGGTGGTACCGCACTGGGTGCCAGCGCCAATGCCGAAGGCTTCGCCGCAACCGCAACTGGTGTTGGTGCGTATGCCAAGGGTGATCAATCCACCGCCAGTGGTGCGGTGGCCAATGCACTGGGCAACTACAGCACCGCGACCGGCTCGCAGAGCTACGCCGAAGGCGTCGGCGCCACCGCAGTCGGCTACAACGCAGCCGCCTATGAAGATGGCAATGTCGCCGTAGGACGCAATGCATCGGCCTTGGGTGAGGGCAGCCTGGCGATTGGTGATGGTGCCGAGACCGGCTTTGGCTTCTTCGGCATCGGCGCGACCAATGCGGTAGCGATCGGCAGTGGCAGCTGGGCCTTCGGTGATGATGCAACCGCGGTGGGTGCCAATGCCTGGGCCTTTGGCCAACAGAGCACCGCTGTTGGTACCGGCGCTGAAGCCGGTGCCACCAATTCGGTTGCGCTGGGTGCAGGCTCCATTGCCGACCGTGCCAACAGCGTGTCGGTGGGTGATGTGGGCGCCGAACGGCAGATCACCAATGTCGCAGCCGGTACCGAGGCAACCGATGCGGTCAACAAGTCGCAGTTGGATGCCGTGGCGGATGTCGCAGGCGAGACCAACAGGTACTTCCAGGCCTCCGGCGATGGTGTGGCAACTGCCAGCGGTACCAACGCGGTCGCTTCCGGTTCGGGGGCGGTTGCCAGTGCCGAGCGCAGCACGGCGCTGGGTGCGTCAAGTACCGCGAACGCCAATGGCGCCACGGCGGTCGGTGCCGATGCATCGGCACGTGCCAGCAATAGCACCGCGCTGGGCCGGCAGACCTCGATCACCGCCACCAATGGTGTTGCCATTGGTTACGGTGCCTTCGCCAACAATGGTGCCAACAGCGTGGCCATCGGCGCGGGCGCCGGGGTCTCGGGGGCCAACTCGGTGGCGCTGGGTGCAGGGTCGCGTGCAGTGGAGGCCAATGTGGTATCGGTCGGTGGCGGCAACGGCACCAGCGGTCCGGTAACGCGTCGCATCGTCAACGTTGGTGCAGGACGCATCGCCGAAGGCAGCAGCGACGCGGTGACCGGCGGCCAGCTGCATGTCACCAACCAGCGTGTCGGCGCGGTGGAAACCCGCGTCACCGACATCGATGGTCGCATCGGCAGCATCGAGGGCGTCACCGCCAATGCGGTGACCTATGACGATGCCAGCCGCGACAAGCTGAGCCTGGCGGGGATCCAGGGCACCACGCTGGATAACGTGGCTGCCGGCGCGATTGCTGCGGGCAGCATGCAGGCCATCAATGGCGGGCAGTTGTTCCAGTCGCTGGGCAATATGGCCAGCTTCCTCGGTGGCGGTGCAGGCATTGGCATGCAAGGCATGTTTGTCGCCCCGACCTATGTCATCCAGGGTGCCAGCTACAACAATGTCGGTGCAGCACTGTCGGCACTTGATGGCCAGGTCACCTCGCTCAACAACCGTATTGCCAACAACGGCAATGGGAACGGTCACGGCAATGGCAACGGCAACGGCAACGGCAACGGCAATGGCAATGGCAATGGCAATGGCAATGGCAATGGTCCGCGCTCGGAGACCGCGGCACCCGCCGCGAGCAGCGGCGTAGCTCTGGGCGAGCAGGCCAAGGCCAACAACGTGGCTGGCAGCGCCGTCGGCAACAACAGCTACGCGCATGGTCCGAATGACACGGCGATCGGCAGCAATGCCCGTGTCAACGCGGATGGCAGTACCGCGGTAGGGGCCAACACCAGCATTGCCGCTGTTGCCACGAATGCAGTGGCGATGGGTGAAGGTGCCACGGTCAGTGTCGCCTCGGGTACCGCGATCGGTCAGGGCTCCAGCGTCACCGCAACCGGTGCCGTTGCCCTGGGACAGGGCTCGATCGCGGACCGTGCCAACAGCGTATCGGTTGGCAGCGTCGGCCATGAGCGGCAGATCACCAGTGTTGCCGCAGGCACGCAGGCCACCGATGCGGTCAACAAGGCGCAGCTGGACAGCGGTATCACCGCGGCCAATACCTATACCGATACCAAGTTCAGCAGCATGGCCGACAGCTTCGACATCTTCCGTGGCGATATCGACAAGCGTCTGCGCCATGTCGACCGCCGCCTGGATCGCCAGGGCGCGATGAGCGCGGCCATGTTGAACATGGCCACGAGTGCTGCGGGCGTGCGCACGCAGAACCGGGTCGGCGTCGGTGTCGGCTACCAGGGCGGCGAATCGGCGCTGTCGCTGGGCTACCAGCGCGCCATCAGTGAGCGTGCCACCGTCACCTTCGGCGGTGCCTTCACCAGTGACGACAGCTCGGTGGGCGTGGGCGCCGGCTTCGGCTGGTAAGCGGTTTGGTTTCGCCCCCGCCTGCTGCGGCGGGGGCTTCCAGGTTCATCGCCAGTGGCCGTGCTGCCCCCGCAGTGCGGCTGTTGCGAGCCAGGACGGCAAAGCGATGCAGCGTTGAAGTTCCATCCCTGTTCTATCAAGACGAGAGATCCGACATGAAGAAGAAGACCCAGCTTGGTTTGGCGATCACCGGTGTCGTACTGATGGCTTCGATCGGCGCGCCCGCCGTATCCGCTGCAGAAATTGGACCTGCAAAAGTCGTTGGCCTGAGTGCGTCCACGGTGGATACCAGCGGTGGCTATCGGTTCGTGGTCAAGTACCGTGCCGGTACCAGCGAGCTGCGTGATGCGGCCACCCTCAATCGTGGCCTGGGTGCCGCGGCGGCGCGCGCCGGCTTGGATCGCGCCGTGGCGAAGACCTCCCGTGCCGCCGCGCGGCCGGCCGTCGAGGCTGCGTTGCTGCGTCGCATGGGTGCACCGGGCTGGAGCGTGATCAAGACCTCGCGCGCGCTCAATGCGCAGGAAGCCGCGGACTTCGTGCGTGAGCTCAAGGCCAATCCGGCGGTGGAACGCGCCGATATCGATCGCATGTACCAGCGCATGGTCGACGTGGCACCGTCGATGACCCCGACCGACCCCAACTATGCACAGTACCAATGGAACTTCTTCAACCCGACCGCCGGCGTGCGTGCGCCGCAGGCCTGGGATCTGTCGCAGGGCGAGGGTGTGGTGGTGGCGGTGATCGATACCGGCATCACACAGGGCAATCCGGACCTGCAGAACAACGTCATTCCCGGTTACGACATGATCAGCGACAAGCGCGTGTCGCGCCGCGATACGGATGGGCGTGCGCCGGGTGGCTGGGATATCGGCGACTGGGTGGAAGCCAACTACTGCACCGGCTGGGCGACCGGCGGCTCGCACGCCGCCGATGTCAGCTCCTGGCACGGCAGCCATGTGTCCGGCACCATCGCCCAGGAAACCAACAACGGCCGTGGCCTGGCGGGCCTGGCCTACAAGGCCAAGGTGATGCCGATACGCGTGCTGGGTTCCTGCGGTGGCTTTGGCAGTGATATTGCCGACGGCATCGTCTGGGCCGCAGGCGGCGAGGTGCCGGGGCTGCCGCTCAACACCAATCCCGCCGAAGTCATCAACATGAGCCTGGGCAGTGTGTCGCCCTCGACCTGCCCGACCGAGTACCAGGAAGCCATCGATCTGGCCAACAGCAAGGGTGCCATCGTGGTGGTGGCGGCGGGTAACGACAATGCCAATGCCGCCAGCTACACCATGTCTTCCTGCAACAACGTGATCAGCGTCGGCGCTACCGGCATTACCGGTGCGCGCGCCTACTACTCCAACTACGGTGCGCGGGTGGATCTGTCGGCGCCGGGTGGTGGCGGTTCGGTAGACGGCAATCCGAACGGCTATATCTGGCAGGTGATGAACGGCGGTGAGAAGGGGCCGGAGCCGAGCAACTGGATCCTGGGCGGCATGGGCGGCACATCGATGGCATCGCCGCATGTGGCCGCGGCGGTGGCGATGGTGCAGAGCGTGGTGGATACGCCGCTGACCCTGAACCAGATGCGCGACCTGCTGAAGAAGACCGCCACGCCGTTCCCGGTGGCGATCCCGGCCTCCACACCGATCGGCGCCGGCATCCTCAACATCAACGCTGCCCTGGTCAAGGCCACCGAGCCGCCGTGCGATCCCAACGTGGAGCAGTGCGGTCCCGAGGCAACCCCGCTGGTCAACAAGGTGGCAGTGACCGGGCTGGCCGGCAGCGCGGGCAGCGAGACCGTCTACAGCTTCCAGGCCGAGGCCGGCAAGGTGCTGACCTTCATGACCTATGGCGGTGCTGGCGATGTATCGGTGTATGTGCGCTACGACGCGGTTGCCAGCAGCACCGCGTTCGATGCCAAGTCCACCCGCGCGGGCAACAGCGAGACCGTGCGCGTGAACAAGCCGCAGGCAGGCACCTATTACGTCACCCTGGTGGGGGCGGGTTCCTTCAGCGGCGTGAGCCTGGTTGCCCGTCAGTAAACCTGACTTCTGCACGAGCTTGGAACCCCGGCATTGCCGGGGTTCTTTTTGCCTGTAATGCAGGTTCATGTGCACGACCGGCGGGTACGAACTGCTAAAGTTCGGGCAACCCAGGAGGATTGCGTGAACGCGGTAGCCCACGACGCCCAACTTGCGCCATCACCTGCCGACCGCATCGTCACCGAACTGTTGGCGCAAGGCCGGCTGAAAGAGGCGGACCTCCAGCGTGCCCGCCAACTGCAACGCGAATCCGGGGGGGATCTGCTGGTGTTGCTGGCCCGGCTGGGCCTGGTTTCCGAACGCGACCACGCCGAGGCCTGTGCCAAGGTGCTGGGGCTGCGGCTGCTGGCCGCCCGCGACCTGCCCGAACATCCGCCAGAACTGGTGGAAGGCGCCGAGCCGGTGCCGCTGCGCTTCCTCAAGCAGTTTCTGGTGCTGCCGCTGGGCGAGCAGCGTGGCCGCATCCTGCTGTGGATGGCTGATCCACAGGATGGCTATGCGATCGATGCGATCCGTCTGGCGACTGGCTGCGAGGTGGCGCCGGTGGTTGGCGTGCGCAGCGAAGTGGATGAGCTGATCGAGCGCTGGTACGGGCAGGGTCGCAGTGCGATGGGCACCATCCTGGAAACCACCGATGGCGAGCTTGCGCCGCTGGACGATATCGAGCACCTGCGCGACCTCGCTTCCGAAGCACCGGTCATCCGCCTGGTCAATCTGTTGATCCAGCGTGCGGTGGAGCTGCGTGCGTCGGACATCCACGTCGAACCGTTCGAGAACCGACTGAAGGTGCGCTACCGCGTTGATGGCGTATTGGTTGATGGCGAGAGCCCGCCGGTCAACCTCACCGCGGCGGTGATCAGCCGCATCAAGATCATGGCCAAGCTCAATATCGCCGAGCGCCGCCTGCCGCAGGATGGCCGCATCATGCTGCGGGTACAGGGCAAGGAGCTGGACCTGCGCGTGAGCACCATGCCCACCGCGCACGGGGAGAGCGTGGTGATGCGCCTGCTGGACCGCGAGGCCGTGGTGTTTGATTTCCAGCGGCTGGGTTTCAGCGAGGATTTCCTGCCACAGTTCCGCAAGGTGCTGGAGCAGCCGCACGGCATCCTGCTGGTCACCGGCCCCACCGGCTCGGGCAAGACCACCACGCTGTACACCGCGTTGAACCAGCTCAATACCGACAAGGTCAAGATCATCACCGTTGAAGACCCGGTGGAATACCAGCTGGAAGGCATCAACCAGATCCAGGCCAAACCGCAGATCGGGCTGGATTTCGCCAACGCCCTGCGCAGCATCGTGCGCCAGGACCCGGACATCATCATGATCGGCGAAATGCGCGATCTGGAGACCGCGCGCATCGCCATCCAGTCGGCGCTGACCGGCCACCTGGTGCTGTCCACCCTGCACACCAACAACGCCGCCGGCGGCATCACCCGCTTGCTGGACATGGGCGTGGAAGACTACCTGCTCACCTCCACCATCAACGGCATCCTCGCCCAGCGCCTGGTGCGCAGGTTGGAGCCGACCCATGCGCTGCGTTACCGCGCGTCGGACGAGGAAATCCAGCGCTTCGGCCTGCGCCGTTTCCAGCCGCAGGGCGACATCCATCTCTATCGCGCGCAGCCCTCGCCGCACGCACCCACCGGCTATCTCGGCCGCACGACCATCGTCGAGTTCCTGGTGATGGATGACGCGCTGCGCACTGCGGTGATGCGCAAGGCCGGCATGGGCGAGATCGAACAGATCGCACGCAAGGCCGGCATGCGCACCATGTACGAAGACGGCATCGGCAAGGCACTGCGTGGCGAGACCACGCTGGAAGAAGTGCTGCGGGTAACGGAGGACGCATGAGCCATCGCGTTCGCCTGGAGCGGTGCTGCTGATGCCGCGTTACCGTTACAAGGCGCTGGATGCCCGTGGCGACCTGCTGGAAGGGCAGATGGATGCGGCCAGCGAAGGCGAGGTGATCGCGCGCCTGCAGGAGCAGGGGCATCTGCCGGTGGAAGCCAGGCCTGCGACCGGTTCGGCGTTCGAGGGTGGCAGCTGGAAGCAATGGCGGCAACGCCCGTTTGCCGGTGCGACGCTGGTCCAGTTCACCCAACAGTTGGCGACCTTGTTGGGGGCAGGGCAGCCGCTGGATCGCGCCTTGTCGATCCTGATGGAAACGCCGGAAGACCCGCGTTCTCAGCGGGTGATTGCCGACATCCGCGACAGCGTACGTGGCGGTGCGCCGCTGTCGCAGGCGCTTGAACGCCAGCACGGCCTGTTCTCGCGGCTGTACGTCAACATGGTGCGTGCCGGCGAAGCCGGCGGCAGCCTGCATGAAACCCTGCAGCGCTTGGCCGATTACCTGGAGCGCAGCCAGGAGTTGAAGGGCAGGGTGATCAATGCCCTGATCTATCCGGCTATCCTGCTGGTGGTGGTTGGGTTGGCGCTGCTGTTCCTGCTCGGCTACGTGGTGCCGCAGTTCTCGCTGATGTACCAGAGCCTCGATGTGACCTTGCCTTGGTTCACCCGCGCGGTGCTGGAAGTCGGCCTGCTGGTACGCAAGGGCTGGTTGGTTTTCATCGTGGTGCCTGCATTGCTGCTGCTGTGGGTGGAACGCAAGCGGCGCGATCCGGTTTTCCGTCTGGCATTTGATACCTGGCTGTTGAAACGGCCGATGATTGGCGGGCTGGTCGCCAAGCTGGAGAGCGCGCGACTCGCGCGCACGCTTGGCACCTTGCTGCGCAATGGCGTGCCGCTGCTGGCCGGGCTGGGCATTGCCCGCAACGTGCTCGGCAACCGTGCCCTGGTCGCGGATGTCAGTGAAGCCGCCGAGGCGGTGAAGAATGGTGCCGGGCTGGCGTCGTCGCTGGGTCGCAATGGCCGTTTCCCGCGGCTGGCCCTGCAGATGATCCAGGTTGGCGAGGAGTCGGGCACGCTGGAAAGCATGCTGCTCAAGACCGCCGACACCTTTGAACAGGAAAGTGCCCGCGCCATCGACCGCATGTTGGCGGCGCTGGTGCCGGTGATCACCTTGTTGTTGGCGTCGGTGGTGGGCGTGGTCATCATCGCGGTGCTGGTGCCGCTGTACGACCTCACCAATGCCATCGGCTAATCCCTGGATTTCGGAAAGGAAGAAGAAATGAGGCGAACCCTGAAACAACCGCTGTCACGCGCACGCCAGGCCGGCATGAGCCTGTTGGAAATCATCATCGTCATCGTGCTGATCGGTGCGGTGCTGACCTTGGTGGGCAGCCGTGTGCTCGGCGGTGCCGACCGCGGCAAGGCCAACCTCGGCAAGACACAGATCCAGACCTTGGCCAGCAAGGTGGAGAACTACAAGCTCGACACCGGCCGCCTGCCGGGCAAGCTGGAGGATCTGGCCACCCAGCCCGCAGGTGTGGCGGGCTGGCTGGGACCGTACTCCAAACCGGCGGAGTTCAATGACCCGTGGGGCAATCCGGTGCAGTACCGGGTGCCAGGTGAAGGACGTCCGTTCGACCTGATCAGCCTGGGCGCCGATGGCCAGCCCGGTGGCGAAAGCTACAACGCCGACATCCGTTACGAATAAGCCTTGATGGTCGCGCCGCGTTCTCCACTTCCGTTTGCCACCGCGCGTACCGTACCCGCGCGGCATGGCGTGATGCTCGGCATGTCGTTGCTGGAGATGGTGCTGGTACTGGCGTTGGTGGCCGCGCTGGCGATGATGGCGGCCATGGCCATGAATGGCGGCATGGATGGCCTGCGCCTGCGTTCGGCGGGCAAGGCCCTGGCGGCCGAGCTGCGCTACACCCGCACCCGCGCGATCAGCACCGGCACCGTCCAGCAATTGCAGATCAATCCGGGCAGTCGGCGCTGGCAGGGTGCGGATGGTCATCATGGAGAGCTGCCGCAGGCGCTGACGGTGCGCTTCACCGGCGCTGGCCAATTGCAGACGCGCAGGGATGAAGGCGTCATACGCTTCTTTGAAGATGGCGCCTCCAGTGGTGGCCGTATCGAACTGCGCGCAGGCAAGGCGGTGTGGCGCATCGACGTGGCGTGGATCACCGGCGAGGTCAAGGCCGGTCCGCTGCACGAGGGCGCCGGATGAGGCGTCAGCGCGGTTACTCGCTGATTGAAGTGATTGTCGCCTTCGCGTTGTTGGCCTTGGCGATGACACTGCTGCTGGGCAGTCTGTCCGGCGCCGCACGCCAGGTCAGCTTGGCCGATGGCTATGGTCGTGCCGCCCTGCATGCGCAATCGCTGCTGGCGGTTGCCGGGGTTGAAGCGCCGCTGCAGGCGGGTCGTCAGCAGGGCGAGTGGGAGCAGGGCCGCTACCACTGGAACCTGCAGGTTTCGCCGTACGTTGAGCCGCGCCAGCAACAGTCGCGGCTGTGGTTGCTGGACCTGCAGGTGCGCTGGGGTGACAGCGCGCAGGAACAGCTGCGTTGGCGCACGCTGCGCCTGCGTGGCAACGCGCCGCTGGAGGCGCAGCCGTGAGACATCCACCCCTGCGAATGCGTGCCCGCGGCTTCACCCTGATCGAGGTGTTGCTGGCGACGGTGCTGCTGGCAGCCGGCATGGCGCTGGCATTTGCCGCGGTGCGTTCCACCCTGGCCATCAGCAGTCGTGGTGAGGCGATTGCCAGTGGCAACGAGCGCATGCGTGCGGTCGAGGGCTTCCTGCGCAGGCGGCTGGTCTCGGCGATGCCGTTGCCGCTGCAACGTGATGCGCTGAGTGGCAATGCCAGCGTGTTCACTGGCACGCCACAGCAGCTGCGATTCGTGGCCAATGTACCGGACTATCTGGGCCGGGGTGGCCCCTACCTGCACACGCTCGAGGTCAGTGGCAGCGGTGACAGTCAGGAGCTGAGGATTGGCCTGACCCTGCTGCAGAACGGAGAGTTGCTGGAAGAAAATCCTCCGCGCGGCAGCGAACTGCTGGCGGAGGATCTCAAGCAGGTCAAGCTGCGTTATCGCGGTACCGATCCGAACACCGGTGCAATGGGGCGTTGGCAGGACAGCTGGGATTCGCCCGGGCGCATGCCGGCCTTGGTCGCCATCGAGATCACCCCGGCGCGCGGCGGCGCGTGGCCGCCGCTGGTGGTTGCGCTGCCGCAGCATGGCGTCGCCGGGAGCTGGCGATGACGATGCGCGGCGCGGCCCTGGTGCTGGTGCTGTGGGTGGTGGCCTTGCTGGCCACCACCATTGCGGCGTTCGCGATGACGGCGCGGGTCGAGCATCTGCAGGGACGGGTCAGCGGCGACCTGGCCGGTGGTGAACAGGTGGCCCATGCCGGCATCGATTACGCGTTGTCGCGCATGCGAGCCACGCCGACCCAGCCCAGCTGGCACGCTGACGGGCGCCCTTATCGCTGGCAGTTCGACGGTCATGCAGTGACGCTTCGGATCGTTGATGAGACCGGCAAGGTCGATCTGAACCAGGCTGACCTGAACCTGCTGCAAGCGCTGTTGCGTGCGCTCAATGTGGCCCCTGACAAGGCCGCCCGGCTGGCTGGCGCCATCGTTGACTGGCGCGACGTCGATGCGTTGCTGCAGGTCTCGGGCGGCGCGGAAACCGCGGATTACCAGGCCGCCGGACTGCCCTATGGTGCCAAGAACGCGCCATTTGACAGTGTCAGCGAGGTGCAGCGCGTGCTCGGTATGGAGCCCGCACTTTATGCACAGTTGGCTCCCTTGCTGACGGTTTACGGTAGCGGGCGGCCCAGCCCGCGTTTCGCGCCCGCACCGGTATTGACCGCCATGGGGATGGATGCGGCGCTGATCATGGCGCAGCGTGAGCGTGCAGACGGCGGTGCCGGGATGGGCGAAACTTCCCCCACGGGAGGTGACAGCGGCACTTATAGTGTGGAAAGCACGGTGCAGCTGGTGGCCGAGCGGCAAGCGGTCATCCGCGCCGTGGTACGTCTTAATCCCGGTGCGATGGCCGGTGCACCGTATACGGTGCTGCAGTGGGAACAGGGAGCGATGTCCAGATGACGGGGTTGCGTGAACGACTGGGGCTGGCGACTGCGCGCATCGTGCCGGGTGCCGGTGGCTTCTGGGCATGGTGGACGCAGGGCTTGCTGGCATGGCTGCCGGCACGTTGGCGGAGCCTGCTCGGGGTATCGGACGCGCGCCTGCTGCTGGACGTTGCCGATGCCCAGTTGCGGGTGTCTCTACTGCAGGGTGGGCAGCAACAGCTGCTGCAGACCTTGCCCGCTGGCGCGGTACCCACTGCGGTCGAAGCGGCGTTGCCGCCGCGCATGCTGGGCCTGCCACGCCACGCGTTGTTGCCAGCCCGTGCGGTGCTGCGCAAGCCCCTGCGCATGCCGGCCGCGGCCGAGGCACGCCTGCGCGAAGTAGTGGGCTTCGAGATAGACCGGCAGACCCCGTTCAGCGCCGCCCAGGTGTATTACGACGTACGCCTGCTGCAGCGCCGCGAAGACGGGCAGTTGGATGTCGAACTGGTGGTCGCGCCGCGACCGCTGGTCGAGGCGTTGCTGGGCCAGGCAGAAGCCTGGAAGCAGCAACTCGACGGCGTGGACGCGGTCGATGCACAGGCCCAGCCGCTGGGCGTGAACCTGTTGCCACCGGCAATGCGCAGGCAACGCCATGACCCGATGCGGCGGCTCAACCGACTGTTGTTGATCGCCGGTATGGTGATGGTGGTGCTGGCGGCATGGCAGTTGCTCGACAACCGCCGTGCTGCGGCCGCGCAGTTGTCGGCGCAGGTGGATGCCGCCGCGGTGCGCGCACGCGCGGTGGCCACGCAGCGGCAGCAGTTGCAGGATCTGGTCGATGGACATCAGTTTTTCACCGCGCAGCGCGCCGAGCAGGCTTCGGCCACTGAGATCATCAACGAACTCAGCCTGCGCCTGGGCGATGACACCTCGCTGGAGAAACTCTCCATCGAAGGCGGTCGCATGCAATTGATCGGCATGAGCAGCAGTGCCTCATCGCTGGTCTCCAAGCTGGAAGGTTCCAGGCTGTGGAAGACCCCGTCATTGACCGGCGTGCTGCAGGCCGGCCAGGGCGCCGCGCGGGAGCGCTTCACCTTGACCGCGGAACTGCGTGGGCCCAACCCGGAGGCTGCCGATGGCAACGCACCGCGCGCACCGTGACCGTTGGCTGGCCCTGGCGCTGTTGTTGGCCGTCGTGGCCGTGGTCTGCCTGTTGGTGGTGCAACCGCTGTGGATCCGGCCGATGCAGGCGGTGGAGGCCGAGATCGCGGCCTTGCAGGAGCGCCAGCAGCGCATTGGCCTCCAGCTGCGGCAGGCACCGCAGGTCGCGCAACGGCTGCAGCAGGCACAACAGGCCTTGGCCGACCAGCCCGGCTTCATGGCGGAGAATTCGGTGGAGCTGGCGACCTCCAAGCTGGTGCAGCGACTGGAAGAGGCCGCGCGCCTGGCCAGCCCGGACCAGCGCAGTTGCGCGATCAGTGATCGTTCGCCACTGCCGGCCGACAACAGTGGCCGCTTCCCGCGGGTTGCGGTGCAGGCACGGCTGCGCTGTGGCATGAATGAATGGATGAGCGTGCTGCAGACACTGGAGACCGGCACGCCGCAACTGCGCGTGGATCGGCTCGATATCCTGTCCGCGGGCCTGGGCGAAGGGGGGGGCGGCCTGGATGTGAGTTTCGAACTCAGTGGCTATCTGCGCCCCGGCGTGGTCGCGCCAACGGCGGAGGTTGCCAATGCGCAATGACGTAGCAGGTCTGCGCACCTGGTTGCTGGGCGCGTTCGCGGCCTGGGCACTGCTGGTATGGGCAGCATGCCTGTTCGGCCTGGGTAGCAGGATTGGCGGCACCGCTACCGTGCTGGAGGTGCCGCCCTTGCCGGCGGTGCCGCAAGCAGCGCGGCTGGCGGTTGCAGACAATGCCGAAGCCTTGAACCGTCCTCTGTTTGCCAGCGATCGGCGCCCGCACCCATTCTTCATCGGCGAAGCGGGTGAGCCGGCAGCGGCCAGTGTGCGCTTGACCGGCGTCTTGATGACGCCAGGTTTGGACATGGCCACCTTGACCACGGAGCAGGGCAAGTCGTTGCGCCTGCGTCTGGGTGGCGAGGTACAGGAGGGTTGGCAGTTGCTGTCGCTGCAGCCGCGCAGCGCAGTGGTCAGCGGGCCGGCCGGCACGTTGAATCTGGAGTTGCAGGTATTCAGTGGCGGGCCGAGGCCACCCGTTGACGCTGCGGGCGTGCCTGCCGCAACCGCCGCGCAGGCGACTGCTGCAAACGTCAGCGTGCCACCGCCGCCAGCAGCCGACCCGGTGACGCCTTCGGCAGACCAGATCAAGGCGATCCGCGATCGCATCCAGGCCCGCCGTCGGCAGGCACAACAAAATCAGAACGGCAGCTCCGGCCGCCAGAACCCGTAGAGTGAGCGTATGACATCACGCATAGTTGCAGTCAGCCTGCTGATCGGTGCCCTGAGTGGCTGCGTTACCACGCCGGCACCGGACATCCGTCGCAATGCTGCGACGGATACCAGTACGCCGGCACCCGGTGAGGCAGCGCGCACCAGTCCGCTCGGCGCCGAAGATGCCCCCAAGGCCGATGATGTCCAGGGCAGGGCGGTGATCCGTCGTGGCAACGGCACGGTGATCAACCGCGCGGCTGCCTCGGCTCCGGCTCCTGCCCTGACCGCCGCTGGCAATGGCACGGCGGTGTTCAACTTCGAGGGCGAGTCGGTACAGGCGGTCACCAAGGCCATCCTCGGTGACATGCTCGGCCAGAACTACGTCATCGCCCCGACCGTGCAGGGCACGGTAACCCTGGCCACGCCCAAGCCGGTGTCGCCGGCGCAGGCGCTGAACCTGCTGGAGATGGTGCTGGGCTGGAACAACGCCCGGCTGATCTACAGCGGCGGTCGCTACAACGTGGTGCCGGCCGATCAGGCGCTGGCAGGCACGGTCGCGCCGAGCACTGCACCGGCTTCGGCCGCACGTGGTTATGAGGTGCGGGTGGTGCCGCTGCAGTACATCTCGGCCAGCGAGATGAAAAAGGTGCTGGAACCTTATGCGCGGCCCAACGCGATCGTCGGCGTCGACGGCTCACGCAATGTCATCACCCTGGGGGGCACCCGTACCGAACTGGAAAACTACCTGCGCACGGTCGAGATCTTCGACGTGGATTGGCTGTCGGGCATGTCGGTGGGCGTTTTCCCGATCCAGTCCGGGCGTGCCTCGCAGGTGGCCAGTGATCTTGAGAAGGTATTTGGCGAAGCCAGCAAGACACCCAGTGCCGGCATGTTCCGCTTCATGCCGCTGGACAACGCCAATGCGGTACTGGTGATCACCCCGCAGGCGCGTTACCTGGACCAGATCCAGCAATGGCTGGACCGCATCGACAGTGCCGGCGGCAGCGCCCGTCTGTTCTCCTATGAGCTGAAGTACATCAAGGCCAAGGACCTGGCGGACCGCTTGGCCGAAGTGTTTGGGGCTGGCAGTGGTTCGCGTGGCGGCGAGAATGGTGGCGCTTCGCTGGCCCCGGGGGCCAGTGCAGTCAGCCTGCAAGGCGGGGGCACCGTCGATCCATCGGCCAGCGCCGACGACAACCTCGGTGACGGCGGCGGTTCGTTCGGTAAAAGCGATGGCGTGGGCGGTGCTAGCGGCAGCAGCGGCATGGGCGAGGGCATGGCCTTGCCGCAGCGCAGCTCGGGCAATGGCAGCGTGACCCTGGAAGTGGAAGGCGACCGCGTCGGTGTTTCCGCCGTCGAGGAAACCAATGCCTTGTTGGTGCGCAGCACGCCGCAGGCATGGCGTTCAATCCGCGAAGTGGTGGAAAAACTCGATGTGATGCCGATGCAGGTGCATATCGAGGCGCAGGTAGCCGAGGTCGCCTTGAGCGGCGACCTGAGCTATGGCGTCAACTGGTACTTCGAACAGGCGGTCAACGCCGCCGTCGACAAGGGCGGCGCCGGCCTGCCGTCAGCCCTCGGGCGCGGCATCTGGGGTGATATCGCTGGCTCGTTGATTCCTGGTGACGGCAAAGGGGGCGGCGGGCTGAGCTGGACCTTCCTCGGCAAGAACGCCGCCGCGGTGATCACCGCATTGGACCAGGTCACGGATGTCCGCCTGCTGCAGACCCCGTCGCTGTTCGTGCGCAACAACGCGGTGGCCACTTTGAACGTGGGCAGCAAGATTCCGGTGTACTCGGTGTCGGTATCGGGCATCAGCGACAACCAGTACTCGCAGGTGCAGTACCTGGAAACCGGCACCATCCTCAAGGTGCGTCCACGTGTCACCCGTGACGGCATGGTGTTCCTGGACATCGTGCAGGAAGTCAGCTCGCCTGAAGGTGAGCCTGATGACAACGGCAACGTACGCATCAACACCCGCCGCATGAAGACCGAAGCGGCGGTCAATGCCGGCGACACGGTGATGCTGGCCGGCCTGATCGAGGACAGTGCCATCAAGGGTTCTTCCGGCTTGCCCGGCTTGAGCCGGCTACCGGTGATCGGTGGCCTGTTCGGGCGCAAGACCCAAAGCAGCCGACGCAGCGAAGTAATCGTGCTGCTGACCCCGACCATCGTTCGCAATCCGCAGGAAGCACGCAATCTCACCGACGAGTACGGCAGCAAGTTCCGTGCGCTGGATCCAATCAACGCCCCGAAGGGCCGCTGAGCATGACGCTGCCCGTCATCCTGCTGCCGGTGGGGGTGGACGACGCGGCGCTTGATGCCTGCCTGGCGGCATTGGAGAAGCACACGCCGGCCGGAACGCCGGTGTGGCTGGCCGACGATGGCCAGAGCGGCCCGCGCGGGCAGGTGGTGATCGAGCACTGGCTTGCCAGCACCCGGCTGCAGGCCGAGTACACGCGGCGCCCGCGCGCGATTGGTGAGGCGGCGCATCTGGACGAGATGCTCAAGGCCTGTGGCGACGCCGATGTGGCGGTGCTGGCGCCGGATGCCTTGCCGATGGCCGGTTGGTTGCAGCAACTCAGTGATTGCCTGGCGCGTGATGCCTCCATTGCCACCGCCACGCCGTGGAGCAACGCCGGCGAAGCGGTGTCGTGGCCGCGTGCGGGCGAACTCAATCCCTTGCCTGCCGATCCGGCGCGGCTGCTGCAGGCCTTGGCGATGATGCCCTTGTTGCAGCCCGAGCTGCCTTCGGCGGTCACCCATGCGGTATTGATACGCGGCAGTGCGCGACGCCGTGCCGGCGGCCTGGATATCCACAGTTACGGCTCCTGGTATGCGGCCCTGGTGGACCTGAGCCTGCGCATGAGTGGCCTGGGCTGGCGCAACGTGCTGTGTGACAACGCCTTCGTCGGCCGCCAGGGCGAGGGCCGGCCGGCCGAAGGCGACATGGAAGTGTTGGCCAACCGCTGGCCGGTATGGACGGCGCGCCTGGCCGCGTTTCTGATGAACGACCCGCTGCATGCGCACCGGCGGCAACTGCAGCAGTTGTGCGAGCAGGCGATAATGCCGCAAGCCCAGCCCGACCTGTTCGACGCCTGTGGTTCCCTTCCAGGCGCGGAGCCGGTGTGAGCGATTCGATTGCAGTAGTGGTGGTCAGTTACGAGAGTGCGAGTACGCTGGATGAGTGCCTGCAGCGGCTGCGTGCGGCCGAGGGTGTGGCCGAGATCCGGGTGGTGGACAATGACTCACGTGACGGCTCGGTGGCCATCGCACAACGCCATGCCCTGGCTGATGCGCGGGTGCGTTTCATCGCCAATCCGGATAACCCCGGTTTCGCCACCGCCTGCAACCAGGGGGCATACGCGTCCCATATGCCGTGGCTGGCCTTCGTCAATCCGGACCTGATGGTAGAACCGCAGACCTTGTCGCAGTTGCGCGACCTTGGCCGATCGCTGGGCGATTGCCTGCTCGGCGTGGAGCAGGTGGACGAGGACGGCGTCGCTGACCCGGCGGTACGCCGCCGCGATCCGGATTTCGCCGCGATGCTGCGCCGCCCCGGTGCCGGTTCGCGGCTGGCGGTGGAGGTGGACCATTCCACGGCATTGCAGCAGGTGCAGGCCTTGTCGGGTGCCTTGTTGTTGATGCCGCGATCATTGTTCGATCGCCTGCAAGGTTGGGATGCTGGCTACCGGCTGCATGCCGAAGACCTGGATCTGTGCCGTCGTGCGCGCCAGGCCGGTGCGGTGGTGGCCATTGCCAATGATTTGCAGGTGGTGCATGTGCGTGGGGTCTCCAGCCGCTCGCGGCCATTCTTCGTGGAATGGCACAAGCATCGTGGCCTGTGGCGTTACTTCCGCAAGTTTGAAGCCAGCCAGCGCAGCCTGCCGGTGAGGGCAGGGGTGTGGTGTGCGATTTGGGCGCATGCGGCGTTGCAGGTGCCGCGGCTGTTGCTGAAGTAGATTCGTTCCCTGGGCTGGTGGGGCTCGAAGAGCACCCCTCCCCAACCCTCCCCCTGCGCGGGGCGCAAGGGAGGGGGCAGGACCGTGCATTGCTCCCTCCCTTTGGCGTAGCCAAGGGGAGGGTTGGGGAGGGGGGCTCTTCGAGAAGACGCCATCAGCCCTAAGCCCCTTGCCCGCCACAGACCATGAACAAGCCTCCGCGCCAGCCTGAATCCGAGCCGCCAGCCAGCGCATAATGCGGGACATGATCATCCAATCCCTGCTCGACACCGACCTCTACAAGTTCACGATGATGCAGGCGGTACTGCACCAGTACCCGGGCGCCATCGTCCAGTACCGGTTCAAATGCCGTACGCCGGGGATTGACCTGGCCGCGCATCTGGATGAGATCAGTGCCGAGATCGATCATCTGTGCAGCCTGCGTTTCACCGTGGACGAGCTGGAATACATGCGCCGGCTGCGCTTCGTGAAGCCGGATTTCGCCGACTTCCTCGGCCTGTTCCACCTGGACCGCAAGTACATCGATCTGCGCGCATCGGAAACCGTGCCCGGCGAGATCGAGCTGGATATCACCGGCCCGTGGCTGCACACCATCATGTTCGAAGTGCCGCTGCTGGCGATCATCAACGAGGTCTGGTTCCGCAATACCAGCAGCGCGGATTTCGCCGAGGGCGAACGTCGCCTGCAGGCCAAGACCGCCCTGCTGCGCGACACCCCCGGCTTCGAGAACTGCCGTATCGCCGACTACGGCAGTCGCCGCCGTTACTCGCGGCAGTGGCACGGCACGATGCTGCCGTTGCTGCGCGATGCGTTGGGCTCCCAGTTTGTCGGTACCAGCAACGTCTATTTCGCGCGCATGTACGGCATGACCCCGCATGGCACGATGGCGCATGAGTACCTGCAGGCCTTCCAGGCACTGGGTCCGCGCCTGCGCGATTCGCAGGTGGCCGCGCTGGAGTCGTGGGCGCGCGAGTACCGCGGCGACCTGGGGATCGCCTTGTCGGACGTGGTCGGGCTGGATGCCTTCCTGCGCGATTTCGACATGTACTTCTGCAAGCTGTTCGACGGCGTGCGCCACGATTCCGGCGACCCGTTCAGCTGGGGCGACCGCATGCTGGCGCATTTCAAGGCCAACCGGGTCGACCCGACCAGCAAGGTGCTGGTCTTCAGCGACGGCTTGAACATCGAGAAGGTGATGCAGCTGTATGACTACTTCCGTGGGCGCTGCCAGGTCGCCTTCGGTGTGGGCACCCATCTGACCAACGATCTGGGGCCGACGCCGCTGAACATCGTCATCAAGATGGTCCGCTGCAACGGCCAGCCGGTTGCCAAGCTCAGTGATTCGCCGGGCAAGAGCATGTGCGATGACCCCGGCTATCTGTCCTATCTGCGGCAGGTCTTCGAGCTCCAGTAAGCGTCAAATATCTGTCACTTCGTCTTGACAACTGCGGTTGCTTCCTTAACGCAGCGCATCACTGTGCCTATACCCCTATAAACGTGAGTGCCATCACGTTATTGTATTGCCCATGGAACAGATGACCAGGTACAGCCGTACTCGTCGTTGAATGGGTTCGGCGGTTGTCTGCAGGGGGGCAGGTGGCTCACAGGGTCAAGCCAGTGGCGTCGCGTTGTAGGCGATCACGTCGGTTTGCGCCTGTGTGTGCTTGTTTGGTTCGCATCAGCACAAGTGTCCGGCGTCTTAATGCGTTTACCGTTCTCAGATGCACTGTTTGCAAATACACGTCCGATAGTGATGCGCTGGTCGCGTCTGATGGCACGTATTTTCCACTTCTGCGCCGCGGTTTCGCCTGCGGCGCTGGTGCTGTTGCTGATGGGGGTACACGACGGCAGCCTGATACGCACCTACGGTGTGTTGGCCTTGCTGGCGGGCCTGCTGACCATCCTGGTATTCACCGCCTTCGGCATGTACGGGCGCGAGATGTTCAGCAACCGCGTGCTGATCCGCTCCACCATCGTCGCCTGGTCGGCCAGCTTCGGCCTGGTATTGCTGTTGCATACCGTGTTCCGGGTGATTGCCTACCTGCCGGTCAAGATGGCGGTGCTCTGGTACCTGACGACCCTGTTGCTGCTGGTGGTGGGGCGGCTGCTGATGCTGGCGTTCTTCCAGCGGCGTATCCGTGAAGGGCACTTCGTTGGTCGCTCGGTCATCCTCGGTGCGACCGAGAACGGCAGCCGGCTTGCGCAGCACATGCAGCAGAACGTGGACATCGCCAGCGGCCTGTTGGGCTTCATCGATGACCGCAGCCCGGACCGCATCGCCTCGCACCTGCGCCCGCAGCTGATAGGCAATTTCGCACTGCTCGAGCAGCTGATCCGCAACAACGAAGTGGACCAGGTATTGATGGCGTTGCCGGCGGCCGCCGAAGGCCGCAACCACCACTATGTGGAGCTGCTCAGGAAGATGCCGGTGCAGGTCTTCCTGGTGCCGGAGATGCAGGCTTTCAACTTCGCCCTACCGCGGGTGGCGGATATCTCCGACGTGCCGATGCTGGTGGTGTCCGAGCCACCATTGAAGGGTTGGGCCCCGGCCTACAAGCGCGCCGAGGATGTGGTGCTGGCCAGCCTGGCGTTGCTGCTGCTGGCACCGCTGATGCTGCTGGTCGCGCTTGCCATCAAGCTGGATTCGCGCGGTCCGGTGCTGTTCCGGCAGCGTCGCTATGGCTACAACCACCAGCTGATCGAGGTCTACAAGTTCCGCTCCATGTTCCATGATCAGCGCGACATGGATGCGCAGACCCAGACCCGCGCCGGCGATCCGCGGGTGACCCGGGTTGGCCGCTTCATCCGCAAGAGCAGCATCGATGAGTTGCCACAGTTGTTCAATGTACTGGCCGGCAGCATGTCGATGGTCGGGCCGCGCCCGCACGCCACCGCCACCAAGGCGGCGGACATCCTGTTCGAAGAGGCCGTGGCCAACTACGTGGCACGGCACAAGGTGAAGCCGGGTATCACCGGGCTTGCACAGGTGCATGGCTATCGCGGCGAGACCGATACGGTCGAGAAGCTGCAGAAGCGCGTGGAGTACGACCTGGCCTATATCGAGAACTGGTCGCTGGGCCTGGATGCCTTCATCCTGCTGCGTACCTTGCCGGCCGTGTTGTCGATGAAGGCGGCGTACTGATGGCCAAGCCGCGTGTTGCCCTGATCATTCCAGTGCGGAACGGCGAAGCGCATATGGCGCGGATGCTGCCGGCGCTGCGTGCACAGTCGCTGCAGCCGGACGAGCTGCTGGTGATCGACAGTGCCTCCACCGACGGCGGCGTTGCGCGCTGGCGCGAGTTCGGTGCGCGGGTCGTGGAGATCGACCCGGCCACGTTCAATCACGGCGGCACCCGCCGCCTGGCCGCCAGCCTGGTCACCCCGATGTGCTGATCTACATGACCCAGGATGCGATCCCGGTGCCGCCCAACGCATTGCAGGCGCTGGTGGATGGCGTATACGCCGCCGAAGACGTGGGGGTGGCCTACGGCCGGCAGATTCCGCACCCGGAGGCTGGCGTGCTGGCGCGGCATGCGCGCGCCTTCAACTATCCCGCGCAGGGGCGCATCAAGCGCCGCGGCGACGCCGCCGAGCTTGGGATCAAGACCTGCTTCAGTTCTGACGCGTTCTGCGCCTACCGAGCCGATGTCCTGCACGAGGTGGGCGGATTTCCAGAGGATGTGATCGGCACCGAGGACACCCATGTCGCAGCGCGGATGCTGCTGGCAGGCTGGGCGGTGCATTACGTGGCCGATGCCGAGGCCTGGCACTCGCATGACTACAGCGTCGTGGAGGAGCTCCGGCGCTACTTCGATATCGGCGTGTTCTATTCACGTGAGCGCTGGATACGGCAGAACTTCGGTGGTGCTGGGGGCGAGGGTGGGCGCTTCGTCCGGTCCGAATTGCGCGCGCTGCGCACGGCCGGTGCGGTTGGCGCCATACCCGGCGCGTTGCTGCGTACGGCTGCAAAGTTCATTGGTTACCGTCTGGGGCACATGGAGCGGCATCTGCCGTTGCGCCTGAAGCGGAATATTGGAATGTTTACCGGCTACTGGAGGCAATCATGAAGCCCTTGCGATTGGCGCTGCCGGCGCTGCTTACCCTGTTGTTCACCGCCTGCGCGATGTCCAATGTCGTCCAGTTGCCTGCCGGCAAGGTGGTACGCGAGCGCCAGATCAGCAATTTCAGCCCGGAGCAGCTGCCCAAGCCGGTACTCAAGGTGCATACCGGTGATGTGCTGCGGATCGTGCGAGACGCACAGACCCCGGCCGAGAAGGACGAGGCAACGCTGTACCGGGTCCGCCCCGATGGCAGCATCGCCTATCCGTTCATCGGCATCGTCAAGGCCGGCGGACGCACGCCGGAGGCGATCGGTGAAGAGATCAGCCAACGGCTTGATGCGATCTACCGCGAGCCGCGGGTGACGATCAATATCGCCGAGGCACCTGGCAGCCGGGTCTATGTCGGCGGCGCGGTGCGCAACCCGGGGACCTTCGACCTGATGTCGGCGGTGACCGTGCCGCAGGCCATCACCGCGACCGGTGGCGTGCTGCCAACCGCTGACAGCCATCATGTTGCATTGGTGCGGCAGGATGACGAAGGCGTGCAGCAGGTGTATTTCTTCGACTATGCCGCCCTGCTCAGCCCGGCCACCAACGGCCAGCCAGGGGTGCAACTGCAGCGCGGCGACCTGGTGTTCGTGCCCAGCTCGCGGATTGGCAATGCCATCCAGCGCGTGGACATGTACGTGGGCCAGTTGCTGATGTTCCGCGGCTTCGGTGCCTCGGCCAACTACCAGATCAATGAGCCGTCCTATCGGATCAATACCCCCACCGGGAGCGTGCCGTGATCGAAGTCCGTAGCCTTCGCGACGCCTTGCGTCTGCTGTTCATCTTTGCCCGCGAGTTCCGTTTGACCCTGCTGGTCACGATCGCGGTGGTGGTGGCCGGTGCCTTCCTGCTGCCCAATCGCTACGTGTCCGATGCGCGCCTGCTGGTCAAGCCAACGCAGAGTGCCAGCGTGCAGTTGCCGGTGCAGCCAGGCCCCGAATCGGGCTTCGTGCAGCAGAGTCCGCAGCGCGATCCACTGCTGGATGAGGAGAAGATGGCGACCAGCGCACCGGTCATGCTGAAGGTCGCCAAGGCCTATCTGGCAATGTCATCGGTGCCGCCGCAGGGTGGCTGGGCGCGGTTCAAGTTCCATATGGGCAAGGCGGCGGCCTGGTGCAAGGAACTTGTCCGTGATGTGTTCGTGGGCGTGGGCCTGATGGACACGGCGCCGCCGGAAGACAGGTTGGCGGCACGCCTGGCCAAACGCCTGGCGGTAAGCCATGACCCGGGCTCGAACGTGATGGAAATGCGCGTGACATGGGGTGACCCGCATGTCGCGCAGGGCATTTCGCGCGCCTGGGTGGACGCCTATTTCGATGAGCGCGCCAATGCCGCCGGCGGCGATGCGCTGTTTGATTTTTACCAGCAGCAGAACACCGAGCTCAACGACACCATCGTCAAGCTGAAGCAGCAGCTGCGTGATCGACTGCGTGTCATCGATGCCACCAGCGTCGAGCAGCGCATCGAAGATGTGACCGATCAACTGCAGAAGCTCTATCGGCAACGCCGTGAGTTGCAGGCCGAGCGCGAATCCCTGCTCGGCATTCTCGGTGCGGCCGGGCGGCAGTTGCCGGCCGTTGCCGGCGAGGTGGTGACCGAGCGCGAGATCAGCCTGAACCCTGCGCGCGAAGACCTGAAGCTGAAGTTGAATGGACTCAAGCAGCAGCGCCTGGATCTGCTGCGCAACTTCAAGGAAGGCGCACCACCGGTGCGTGCACTGGACGAGAGCATTGCCGGGCTGGAGGCCGAGATCGCCGCGGTCAACGACAATGTCGTGCGTTCGCGCAATGTCGCCCCCAATGCACTGGGAACGCGCCTGCGCCAGGACATGCAGGATGCGCGCATCAACGTTGCCAAGATCGATGCCAACATTGCCGAGATCGACCAACAGTTGAAGCAGCTGCAGGCCTCACGCGAAGAAGTGATGGCCGCCGAGCCATCGCTGTCACGCCTGAGCCTGGAGTTGAGCTCGGCCGAAAAGACGTTTGCGCAGTACTCGGACTATCTGCTGCGCGCGCGCGTCATCCGTGACTTGAACCGCAACCGGCTCAGCAATGTGGCGTTGGTCGGTGAGTCGAGCTTCACCCCGTCGCGGGTGTTCCCGAAGAGCATGTTGATGCTGCTGCTGACCCTGCCGGTGGCGCTGGTCGTTGCCCTGGTGGTGGTGTTCCTGCTGTACCTGATGGACCAGCGCATCCATGATGGTGGTCGCATCGAGAGGACCTTCAACGTTCCGCTGCTGGCCACCGTGCCGGAGGTAGAGCGTGATCAGGACACTTCGCAGGCCCTGCGCGCCGCCTTGTACCGTATCTATTGCCGCTTGCCGTTGGAGCAGATCGCCGAACGTGGCCTGTCGGTGGGCTTGACCTCCAGCCGCTCCGGCGAGGGTGTCAGCTTCATTGCCTCCCGCCTGGCCATCGTGCTCCGGCAGCAGGGCTATACGGTGCGCGACGGCCAGCTGCCGGCGCAGCCAGGTGAGCTGGTGATCGTGCAGGCACCGCCCTTGAGCGATGAGCATGCGCTGATCGAGCTGCGTGGCTGTGAGCGCATCATCCTGGTTGTGCAGGCACGCAGCACCACCGTTCCGGCGGTGGAGAGCGCCCTGGCCTTGCTGCGCGATGCGCTGGGACGTGTCGATGGCATCGTGCTCAATCGCCGCGTATTCGAGATCCCGGCCAGGTTCTGGAAGCCGATCAGCCGTTGGCTCGGAGCGTACTGAGTGAAAGTTGCGCTGCTCGCACCCTTGCCGCCGTTGCAGAACGGCATCGCCGACTACGCGCAGGCGTGGATGCAGGCGCTGCGTGGCGCGGGCGTGGAAGTGCGGGTGCCGCCGCAGCGTGCAGATGGCAGCTGGGACACCGACGACATGCAGTTCTGGCCGCACGTGGATATCGTGCATGCGCAGCTCGGCGGCGGACGCGGCCCGGAGTTTCTGGCACTGGAACAGCTGCGCGCGCGCTGGCCGCGGTTGGCGACCAGCGCAACGGTGCATGATCCGGAGCGGTTGGTGTGGCGGTCACCGGAGCCGGCCCGCGGCATGACCCGCCGCATCGCCGGCTGGCCGCGACCGCTGCCACAACTGCTGGCGCTGGCGCAGGACCGCGGCACGCTGGCCCGTGAGCGCCATCTGGCGGCGGAGCTGGACGCGATGGTCGCCTTGACCCGCAGCGGTGGCGCCTGTCTCGTCGAGAGGATGCAGGTTGCAGCGGACAAGGTGCACTTCATCGCGCACGGCAATCCGCTGTTCGCGCCTGCCGAACTGCCCGCGGACGAGGTGCTGAAGCTGCTGTATTTCGGCTTCATCTATCCTGGCAAGGGCATCGAGGACCTGTTTGATGCCGTGGCCGCCGTACTTCGCCTGCGGCCACAGGCACGGTTTTCCTTGACCATGGCCGGCGGCTCATCGCCCGAGCTGGCGTTTGGCAGCCGCGGCAACTACCTGTCGCAGTTGCGTGACCTGGCCAACGGGCTGGGTATCGCCGAGCGGATCGAATGGCAGCTCGACCTGCCCGCCGAGCGCATCCTGCAGTGCGTGCAGGCCCATCACGTGATGGTGTTGCCTTATCGCGATTCCAGGAAGCTGGCCCTGCTGGGGCGGATGCGTGGCACCAGCGGTGCGCTGTCCTGGGCCAATGCCAGTGGACGCGGGGTGATTGCTTCCGATGCGCGTGCGTTTGCCGAAGAGGTTTCGTATGGCAATGGCGTGGTATTCGCGCAAGGTCGGAGCGAAGCCCTGGCCGGGCGCATGATTGCACTGCTGGACGATCCTGCGCAGGCGCGCAACTGGGCAATGGCGGCGGCCGCGTTGGGAACGCAACGCCAGTGGACGAAGATCGCCGACGAATTTGCGGCATTGTTTGCCGCGGTGGTGGAGCGTAAGCGATGAAGGGAGCGGGTTTGTTCAAGACACGGCTGATGCGGCTTTTGGCTTCCGTGCTGCTGGTTGCGTCATTGCTCTGGGGCGTTACCGCCTGCGCCAAGGGCGAACGGCCGGCGCTGGAGCTGGTGCCGCCGCGACCGCTGCTGTGGTCCGACTATCTGGGCGTCAATGCGCACTTCCTGTGGTTTGAGCCCGCGCAGTACCGCAAACAGATGGATCAGCTGCAGGCGCTGGGCCTGCAGTGGGTGCGGGTGGACCTGCACTGGGACACCATCGAACCGCGGCAAGGTCAGCTCCGCTGGGATGTGCTGGATCCGCTGATGGCGGAGATCAAGCGGCGCGGCCTGAAGGCCGAGGTGTATCTGGTCGGTTCCGCGCCGCATGCGACCTCCGCGCCGGCGGGCAGTCCCAACCCGGATCAATATCCGCCGCGGGACCCGAAGCTCTATGCACGTGCGCTGGTGCAACTGGCACAGCGTTACCCCGAGGTCGCCGCGTGGCAGGTCTGGAACGAACCCAACCTGCCGGCGTTCTGGCAACCCCGCGAAGACCCCGCGGCCTACGGCCAGCTGCTGCTGACCACGGTGGAAGCCATGCGCCGCGAGGCGCCGGGGCGCCGGATCGTGTTGGGTGGCATGGGGTACTTCAGCCAGATGCCGACCCGCGGCGGCGCGCTGATGGTCGAAGCATTGGCCAAGGGCGGCTTGTTTTCGCTGGATGTGATCACTGCCTATCACCCGTACTCGCTGTATCCGGAGGGGGACGATGCGCACGCGCTGGACTTCGTGCAGCGCGCCCGGCAAGGCAACGCGTCGCTGCGCGCGGCCGGCGCGCGTGACATCTGGGCCGATGAGTGGGGCTGGTCCAGCTATGCCGGGCCCAAGGAAGAGCAGCCGATCATCGGCGCGCAGGGGCAGGCCGACTTCGTCACCCGCCGCCTGGCCCTGATGAGTGCGCTGGATTACGACAAGATTTTCCTGTTCGCCCTGAGTGACCTGGATCAACGTGCAGGTGCACGCGATCGCCGTTATGGCCTGCTCGACGAGGCGGGTGACGCCAAGCCGGTCTACAACGCCGTGCAGCGGCTGTTGCAGATCACCGGGCCGCGTCTGGTCCCGGGCAAGGCGCCAGTATTCACCGGTGATACGCCGGGCATGATCAGCATTGGCTGGGAGCGCCCGGACGGCCGTCGGCTTTGGTTGTTCTGGGGCGCGCAACCCGGGCAGGTACAGGTCAATGGCCTCAAGCAGGCGGTGCTGCACGATGTATTGAGCGGCGCGCACAAGGAGATCGGCAGCGGCGATGCAGTCAACGTGCCGGTGTCGACATCACTGTCGGTGTTGGAGTGGTGATGCGACCGCTGCGCATCCTGTGGATCCTGCCTTACCTGCCCTGGCCGACCACCAGTGGCGGCAAGCTGCGCCAGTACCATCTGCTGCGTTGCCTGGCCGCGCGTGGCCACCGCATCACCTTGCTGGTGCAAAGCAAGGTACCGCTGGATGCCGCCACCCAGGCACAGCTGGAGCCGTTGCTGGAACGCCTGATCGTGCTGGAGCGGCGACCGCTGCGGTCACTGCGGACGATGCTTGCCGGATTGCTGTCGCCGATACCGCTGCTGGCCTCGGTCAACGGCCATGCGCCGGCTTTCAGTCGGACATTGGCGCAGTTGCTGCAGCAGTCCTGGGATGTCGTGCAGTTGGAACACTCCTATATGTTCGAGCCGTGCCGGCAACCGCTGCAGCACTACCCACGCGGCTTTCTGCTCAGCGAACACAACGTGGAATCCACGCTGGCCGAGGTGACCTACAGCCGATTGCCGGCGTTGTTCAGGCCTCTGGCGCGCTTGGATCGCTGGCGCTACCAGCGCTGGGAGCGGCAGGTCGTGGGTGCCGCACGCAAGGTGGTGGCCTTGACCGAGGGCGATGCGAAGGCGCTGGCGGCCTATAGCCGGCAAGCGATCGCAGTGGTCGTCAACGGCACCGACACCGAGGCGTTCTCCGATGTTTCGGCCGATCCTGCGGCCGGCCGGATCCTGTTCGTCGGCAACTTCGAATACGCGCCCAATATCGATGCGGTGGAGTGGCTGCTGGACGAGATCATGCCTGCGGTCTGGGCGGCGGCACCGGCTACACGGCTTTGCCTGTGTGGCTACGCCCTGCCGACGCAGTGGGCCAGGCGGTGGCCGGACCCACGCATCGAGTGGCGCGGTTTCGTGCCCAGCCTGCAGCCGGTACAGGCCAAGAGCAGCCTGTTCCTGGCCGCGTTGCGCGATGGCGGCGGCTCCAAGCTCAAGGTGCTGGAAGCCATGGCGGCCGGCTTGCCGCTGGTTGCCACGCCGCAGGCGGTATCCGGACTGGATGTGCAGCGTGGTACGCATTACCAGGGCGGAGCGGATGCGGCTGCGCTGATCGCAGCGGTGCTGCAGGTGTTGGCCGATCCGGCGTTGGCGCAGGCGACCGGCGAGGCGGGGCGGGACTACGTGCGCGCGCAACACGATTGGCAGCGCTCGGCCGACCAGTTGGAAGCGGTATACGCGGAGCTGACATGCGCGTAGGCATCGATTACCGACCGGTGACCGCCGCGCCGCATTCGGGCATTGCCCGCCAGGTGCTGGCGCTGGAACAGGCACTGTTGGCCGAAGGCTGCGAGGTGCTGCGTTTCAGCATGGCAGCGGACGGGCATCCGCACCGCCAACTGGCGATCTGCCCACCGGGCCCGGTGGCGGGCAACGGGCTGCATCGTCCGCGTGCGCGGCTGGCATTCGAGCTGGGCTTCCTGCCGACTGCGTTGCGGCAGCAGCGGATCGATCTGTATATCGCCACCGCCAACAGCGGCTTGCCGTTGCGCCGTCCCTCGACGCTGCGCAGGCAGGTCGTGCTGCTGCACGATGTGTTCCAGCTGACCTTGCCAGGCCGTCATGCCAGTGGCTTGCATCGTCTGGTCTATGGCGGCATGGATCGCTTCCTGATCGGGCATGCGGTGCGCGCTGCCGATGCGATCTGGACACCTTCGCAGTTCAGTGCCGGCGAGCTTGCGCGGTTGTACCCGCGCGCGCAGCCGCGGACCTCGGTACTACCCAATGCGGTGCCGCCGTTGGCCATGCCTGCCACGGCAGCGGATACCGACTTGCCCGCGCGCTACTGGCTGGTGGTGGGCACCCGTGAGCCACGCAAGAACATTCCCTTCCTGTTGCAGCAGTGGAATGCGTTGCGCCAGGAGGGCCATGCACTGCCGGACCTTGTGCTGGTCGGTGATCGCGCCGACGTAGACACGGCACAGGCAGGGCTGGCAGGGCTGCACTGGCGTGCAGGGCTTAGTGATGCGGCATTGTCGCGCCTGTATCACGATGCCGAGCGCCTGCTGCATCCGGCGACCGCCGAGGGCTTCGGCTTGCCGGTGATCGAAGCGCTGGGCTGCGGTACTCCCGTTGCGGTGGCCACTGGCAGCGCGCTGGATGAGATCACGCCAGCACAATCGCTGCGTTTCGACCCGCGCGAGGTGTCATCGCTGCGCAACGCATTGCTGGTTGCGGCGGAGGGGCGGGGCGGGCAGGAAACAGCGGATGTCCTGATCAAGGCGGCACAGCGTTTTGGCGCCGGACCATATCGGCAGCGCGTCGCGCAGCTGCTGCGGGAGGTGCTGCAATGAGGCTGGGCAGCACCGTCGCCGTGGTTTGCGGCCTGCTGTTCGGCAGCCTGCTGCTGTTTCTGCCGCCATCAAAGTTCTTCGTGGTGCTGATGGGGCTGCCGGCCGCCCTGGTGGTGTTGCGCTGGCCGGTGGTCGGGCTGTCCCTGTTCGCGCTGGTGGCCACCTTCATGCCATTCAGTACCCTGCAGGTGGGTTTCCGTTTCACCCTGGCCGAGGCGATGCTCGGGCTCACCTGGGCCGGGGTTGCGTTGCAGCTGTTCTTCCAGCGCCTGGAGCGGCCACAGTGGGGCAACGTCGAGCGGGGCATGTTGCTGTTGATGGCCTTCAGCGTGCTGCCGTTCCTGGTAGGCCAGGTCACGGTGGTGGCCGATGGCAATGGACCCGTCAACTGGGTGCGCTGGCTGGCCAATTTGTCCTTGCTGCTGCTCGCCCCGTTGATGTTGTCGCAGGAAAAACAGCGCGAGCAGCTGATGCTGATGCTGTTGCTGGGCAACCTGGCGATGTTGCTGCTGTCGCTGGGCATGTTCGTGAAGTCACGCAGCGCACTGGACATGATCCCGGTGCTGGAGAAGATGCGCTATGCGCACCCGGAAGCCTTGCTGGACATCTTCAGTGCCGAGAACGCGCGCCTGGGTTCGCCGTGGGTGCATCCCAACCTGACCGGCGGCGCGATGGCCATGTTCGTGCCGCTGGCCGCGTTCTACGGGCTGTATCAACATGGCTGGCGTCGCGTGTTGGGAGCAGCGGTGGCTGTGCTTGGCGGGGCGGCACTGCTGCTGAGCAGCTCGCGCGGCGCGATCCTCGCCATCGGTGTGGTGCTGCTGTGGTTGTCATGGCTACGGGTGCCGTACGCACGGGCGATGGTCCTGGCGGGCATCCTCCTGGGCGGCGTATTGACCCTGACCTATGCACCACTGCAGGACCGACTGGCAACCATGTTCTCCTCCGACAACGCCAGTACCGAAGTGCGCGTGGACGAGTACAAGCGCTTCCCCGAAGCGGTGGCGCGTTATCCCCTGGGCATAGGCTTCCGCACCGAACCGCCGGTTCCTGGCAGCGGATTGCTGGGTATCTCCAACCTGTGGCTCTACTACATGTACAAGCTGGGCCTGCTCGGCATGCTGCTGTACTGCGTGGTGACCTGGCGCTGGTGGCGACAGGTGCGGCCGCAGGGCAAGGTGCTGACGGTGGATCGGCGCAACGGGCTGTGGATGGGCTGCACGACGGCGCTTGTGGCGGCCTTGCTGACCGGGCTGATCGATCACTACTACAGTTTCACCATGGTGCTGGTTGCCTTGTTCTGGTTGGTGATGGGGCTGGGGCTGCAGAGTGCCGCCGCCGTTCCAGCGGGCAGCCCTGGCCAGCCCTTATCGAGTTTGAGGAAGCAACAATGAGACATCGTATCTTTCATTCCGTGGACCTGCGTGCGCGCCTGGGCGATTACGCTGCGCGCATGGGCGTCGAACCAGCTGCGTTGAACGAGGCCTATGACTGGTTGCTGGCCAACGAAGGCGTGTTCGAGGAAGTCAGTGGTGATCAGCTGCGGGTGTCGATCTGCTCGGTCGATATCGAAGCGCAGCTGCAGCACCCACTGGGCAAGCAGCTCTATCACGTGCTGAAAACCGAGGTGCCGGCGCAGTTGGTGCCGCGCTATGGCATCAATTGGCCGACCTTCAAGGACCGCTGCCTGCGCCTGTGGGAGCAGATCTACAACATCGCCATCAACAAGGTGCCTTTCCACTGGGTGCGCTTGACCTGGTTGCGCATCGGTGGAGCCAGGATTGGTGAGGGTTCCACCATCTGGCGCAATACCGAGGTGCTGGGCGTCAATAATCTGGTGATCGGCAAGGACAGCGTGATTGCCTGGCATTGCCAGATCGACGCGCGCGCCGGGCTGCGCATCGGCGACCATGTGGCGGTGGCATCGCACGTACTGATCATTGCCGGCTCACATGATCTGACAGCGCCGGAATTCTGGTCGGTGTCGGCACCGATCGTCATCGAAGACTATGTGTGGATCGCCAGCCGCGCCTTGATCGCGCATGGTGCGCACCTGGGCCAGGGCTGCGTGATCACCGCCAATACGGTGGTGGCCAAGGAGGTGCCGCCATACAAGATCATTGGTGGCACCGGTGCCAAACCCATGGGCGAGCGCCCGCACAACCTGTCCTATCGGGTAGGCGGCAAGAACATCCTGACCCTGTTGCACTGAGCCATGTTCCGCGCCACGTTCTGGCTGACCCTGGTGACCGTGGCTGGGCTCGCGCTCGGCTTCGGGCGTGAATGGCTGCTGGTCGATGCCTGGGGCGCCGGTGCGCGCAGCGATGGCTTCCTGGTGGCCCTGTTCGTGCCAGAGGCCATCCGCATGACCTTGGCGGCAGGGCTGTTGTCTTCCGCGGCGCTGCCCTTGTACCAGCAGCTGGAGGCGATGCGACGCCCGGCATGGGTGTCCACGCAGTTGAGCAGCCTGTTGCTGATGGGCGGTTTGATCGCCGCTGTGCTGGCGACCGGCGCGGATCTTTGGGTCCGTTTGATCGGGCCGGGCTTGGCGGCGGACGCGCGGCACACTGCCGCCTCCAGCCTGTTGGTATTGAGCGGCGTGGTGCCGCTGTTGCTGGTGCATGCCTTGGCGGCGGCAGTCGGGCAGGCACAACAGCGCTTCCTGGTGGCCGGGCTGGGCTCGTTTCTGTACAACCTGCCGGCCGTGCTGCTGCTGTTGCTGCGCCGCTCGGCGACCGACGAGCGCAGCCTGGCGTGGGCGTTTGTTGTCGGTGCCGTGCTGATGCTGCTCTCGGTGCTGCCCTTGCTGTGGCACGGCGGCTGGCGGCCCTGGCGCTGGCGTTGGCAAGCCGCGGATGCCCGCGGCCTGTACGCCCGGCTTGGGCCCTTGCTCGCCAGTGCCAGTGCCAGCCAGGGCCTGGTCCTGCTGGAGCGCATCTGTGCTTCGTTGCTTGGCGAAGGCGCGATCACGCTGGTCAACCTTGCCCGCAAGCTGGTCAACCTGCCGCTGGTCGCGCTGATGAGCCTCAACCAGGTGGTGCTGGCGCGCATGGCACAGCTGGGCGAGGACCTGGTCGCGCGGCGCAACGCGCTGCGCCTGGGCCTGCTGCTGACGGCGACCCTGACCTTGCCCGCCGCGGCCGGCATGATTGCCAGCGCGCCTTCGTTGGTGGTGTTGCTGCTGCCAACCGGCATGGCGCAAGGCCCGCTGCCGATGTTGTTGGCGTGGTTCGCCTGCGTGATCGTATTCGGCGCATGGAACGCACTGCTTGCACGCTATGCCTACGCGGCTGGCAACACGCTGCTGCCAATGCGCTACGAGTTGGCGGGCAGTGGACTCAACGCCTTCGCCTTGCTGCTGGTGCCGGCGCTGAGTGGCATCGCCGGTATCGCCTGGGCAGCGTTGGCCGGTTGCCTGCTCACCGCCTTCCTGTTCCTGCGCCGCTATGCGCTGCTGGCCGACCCCTTGATGCTGCGGCTGCCATTGCTGGCGGTCCTGGTGCTGGCTGGAGCGACGCCGTTGTTCGCCTTCGTGCCGGGTGTCTGGATGCAGATGATGGCAGCAGCGCTCTACGGGTTCGCTGTGCTGCTGCTGTTGGGACGCTGGAGTTTGAAGGCGGCCAGGGAACCGTTGGCCAGGGCGTGATCGGACCGGGCTGGCACCGCATCCGGCAGGTCCGTTCTGTGCGGGCCTGCCGGTAGCAGCGGCGGATGTCACGGATAGTCGATGACCACCAGGTAGCCATTTGCCGAGGGGTGCCAGGTCTGTACGTCGAGCCGGTAGTTCTGCGAGAACACGCGTGCGTTGGAATGACCAGCGGTCGCGGTCAGTGCGTGTCTGGCCAGTACACCGTTGCGGGTTGCGCCACTGTCTGCCGCAAACGGGGCTACGGTCACCTGGGCGCCCAGTGCGGCCAAGGGGCAGTGATCCAGGCGCAGTTGTTGCTGGCTGAGGGCTAGGCTGGCCTTGCAGCCGGGGTCGACGATACGACCACTGAAATGCACGGTGCCGGCGCTGGCATGTGCGAACGAGGTGAGCGAGAGCAGTGCCACACCCAGCATAGAATATCGGCTCATGGCGATTCTCCGCGTTGTGGGGCTCCAGTAAGCACCAATCGACGACCGTCGATAAGAGGCGAATGCAGGTTCTGCCCGCAGGCATCACGCGGTGATCGTGATCAACATCAATCTTGATTTCGCAGTCGCTTCCGTGCCCGCTGCTGGCTGCGAAAGCGCAGGTTTGGCAGTGTCGGCAAGGCAGGCCCGAGTTGCGTGATCCATACCTTTCCCTGCAACGGTACAGCTGCGGGCAGTGCAAGCGCTGTCTTGCCGCAGCGGATTTTTCAATTCGCAAATTTTGTGGAGCAAGTCACGTTCCACAGCGCTAAGGTGCGCACCGGAGTCAACGGCGATGTCGCTGGCTTTGACGCGGAAACAACGCAAGGATGGGCTTGGGTCCGCGCTGTTCCTTGCTGTCTCCGCCGCTCATCACTTCTCAAGGGCTGGATACCGGCAATGCGCACCATCAAATTTCTCCCGCTTCTGGTGCTGGCTGTAGCGCCATTCACTGCCAGCGCCGTCGATGGCACCATCACCTTCAATGGTGAAGTGACCGACAAGACCTGCACCATCGTCACGCCACAGGGCAAGGATTTCACCGTCACCCTGCCGACGGTATCCAGCAGCACGCTTGCTGCCGCCGGCCAGGTTGCGGGCCGCACACCGTTCTCGATCAATCTGTCGCAGTGCAATCCGGGCAATGTAGCCACCTACTTCGAACCAGGCGCCACCGTCGACCTGGGCAGCGGGCGCCTGAACAATGCCGCCGCAACCAGTGCTGCGACCGAGGTACAGCTGCAATTGCTGGGCAGCAACAGCCTGTTCCTGCCCGTGGTGAGCGCCGGTGCCGGCAGCACCCAGGCCAATTCGCAATGGGTGACGGTCAATGCCGGCGGTACCGCGGACCTGAACTACTTCGTGGAGTACTACGCTACCGGTGCGGCGACGCCCGGTGAGGTCAGCAGCAGCGTGAAGTACACGATCATCTACAACTGATCGTCGCCGCTTGCAGCAGCGATTGCTTGCAGGTTGGCTGCTGCGGGCTTTCCGAGGTGTGCATTCCGTGACCAGATCTATCTCGATGGTAGTGCTATGCCTTGGACTGATGCTGCCTGCGCAGTTGGTGGCCGGGGTTGTGGTCAACGGTACGCGGGTGATCTACCCGGCGCAGGCACGTGAAGTCACGGTGCAGCTGGACAATGTGGGGGACGCACCGTCGCTGGTGCAGGCCTGGGTGGATGCGGGCGACCAGACGCAGACCGCCGAGAACAGCGATGCGCCCTTCATGCTGACGCCGCCGATCAGCCGCGTTGAGTCCGGCCGCAGCCAGGCGTTGCGGCTGGTGTTCACCGGTGCGGATCTGCCAGCGGATCGCGAATCGGTGTTCTGGCTCAACGTGTTGGATGTGCCGCCCTCGCCACAGGCGGGTGGGGAAGGACAGAACTATCTGCAGGTGGCCTTCCGCTCGCGGATAAAGTTGTTCTATCGACCAAAGGGCCTGCTGGGTACTGCCAACGATGCGCCGCAGGCGCTGCGCTGGCAGTACCGGGACGGGCAGCTGCGGGTCAGCAATGCCACCGCCTATCACGTGACCCTGGCCGAAGTTTATGCGCTGGATGCGGCTGCGGAACGTGTGTTGGAACGCCAAGGCAGGATGGTCGGCCCGCACCAGAACCTGCAATTCGACAGCAGCGAAAAGGTCGAGCGGGTGCGCTTCATCAGCATCAACGACTACGGCGGGCGGGTCGAGCACACCGCCAGCGTCGACGCTGGCGGTTGAGGCGGGAGCCAGGTGCCAAGGTGGCCATGGATGCGCTGTCGTGCGCAATCGTCCTGAAGGAATAGCAGTGTGAGCCAGAGCAGATGGGGCACGTCAACCCAGCCGATCGCGACACGCAGGCCGATGCTGTTCGTGCCGCGTTTGTGCCTGGTGGCCGGCACCCTTTGCTCCGCTGCGGCGATGGCGGCACCAGCAGCAACGTCCAATCCTGACGCGCAGATGTTGCTCGCGCAGGGTGTGACCGGCAGAGCAGCGATGCCTGCGTCGGCACAGTTCGACGCTGATTTCCTGTCCGGGCAAGGCCAGCGGGTTGATCTGTCGGCTTTCAGCCATGGCAACCCGATGCTTGCCGGCAGCTACCGGGTGGACATCTATGTCAACGGCCGCTGGCAGGGGCGGCGCGACCTGCAGTTCAAGGCCAACGCGGAAGGCGTCGTCGACGCGTGCCTTGGCATTGCATTGCTGGAAGAGCTGGGGGTCGATAGCGCGCGTCTACAGGCCGCGCCGCAGGCGGATACCGCGGCCGCGGCGGAAGATTGCGTGCAATTGGCGCAACGCATGGCCGATGCCTTTGGCAGCTACAACAGCGCCGACCTGCGTTATGACCTGAGCATTCCACAGGCATTCCTGCGTCGTGAGGCGCGCGGCTACGTCAATCCTGCGCTATGGGACCGGGGCATCAATGCGGCCTTCATCGGCTACAGCGTCAATGCGATGGACAGTGATATCCGCCTTCCGGGGGGAGACCGCAATCGCTCGGCCTATCTCGGCTTGAACATGGGCTTGAACATGGGCGGCTGGCAGTTGCGACAGGATGCCAACCTGACCTGGAACCAAGCCGTTGCCGATGGCAGCCATTGGCAGCGGATCGCGACGTATGCGCAGCGTGGCTTCCCGCAAGTGCGCGGAATGCTGACCATCGGCGAAGCCTTCAGCAATGGCGAACTGTTCGATTCGGTGGGCTATCGCGGTATCAGCCTGGCCAGCGATGACCGCATGCTGCCCGATGCGCTGCGCGGCTACGCGCCGGTGGTGCGTGGCATTGCCGAGACCAATGCGCGGGTGGAAATCCGCCAGAACCAGCAGCTGATCTATTCGACGACGGTCTCACCCGGCAGCTTCGTCATCGAGGATCTCTACCCGACCGGCTATGGCGGTGACCTTGAGGTCACGGTGGTCGAGGCGGACGGTCGCCAACGGCAATTCAAGGTGCCATTCGGTTCGGTGCCGCAGATGCTGCGCCCGGGAGTGTCGCGCTATGCATTGATTGCGGGACAGGTGCGCGACACGCGGCTGCTGGATGAACCGTGGCTGCTGCAGGGAACTTACCAGCGTGGTATCGGCAACCAGCTCACGCTCTATGCAGGTAGCGTGCTGAGCGAAGGCTATGCGTCCGCGCTGTATGGCGCAGGTGTGGCCACGCGATGGGGCGCGTTTGCCACCGATGTCACCCACGCCCGCAGCCGTCTGCAGCGCCTGGGCAATCGCCAAGGCGCAAGTATGCGCTTGAGCTACAGCACCTTGTTCGCTGATACCGGCACCAACCTGACCCTGGCCGCGTATCGCTACTCGACGCGTGGCTTCTACAGCCTGCAGGATGCCTTGTACGCGCGTGATGTCATCGATCGTGGGTTCGCCGCGCTGCCGGGCGGACGCCAACGCAGCCAGCTCCAGCTGACCCTGAATCAGCCTTTGGGACAGCGCTGGGGGGCCTTGTACCTGACCGGCGCAGTGCGTGATTTCTATGACGTGGCGGGGACGAGCACGCAATATCAGTTGGGCTACAACAACACCTGGCGATCACTGAACTTCGGTTTCTCCGCGTTGCGCAGCGAACAGGGGCCGAACGCTGAGAAAGATACCCACTACCTGTTGAGCGTGAGCATGCCGCTGGGCCGCAAGGCAGGGCCGTTGGCTGTCAGTGCCGATCTGGGCATGGGCGACCGTGGTCGCTATGACAGCAGTCGACTCGGCATCACCGGTAGCCTGGGCGTGGACAACAGCTTCAGCTATGGCCTGGCGCTGTCGGACAGTCGCGATGGCGGTGGCAGCAGCATCGCCAATGCCGGTTATCAGGGCCGCTATGCTGCCTTGACTGCTTCCTACGGTCAGTCCAGCGATTTCCGGCAGTTCTCGGTGGGGGCGACCGGCAGCCTGGTTGCCCATGCAGGAGGGGTAACGCTGACCCCGCAGCGCGGTGACACCATGGTCGTGGTACAGGCCGATGGCGCCCGCGATGCGCGCCTGACCAATGCCAGTGGTGTGCGCATCGATGGCCGCGGTTTTGCGGTTGTGCCGTATGCCGCACCGTACCGGCTCACCACGGTAACGCTTGATCCGCAGGATATGTCGCGGGGGGTGGAGCTGGAGAGCAGCAGCCAATCGGTGGCGCCCTATGCCGGCGCGATCAGCTTCCTCCGTTTTGAAACCCGCAAGGGCCGGGCGGTATTGATGCAGCTGCGTGATGGTGATGGCCAACTGCTGCCGTTTGGGGCACAGGCCCGCGATGCGCAGGGCCAGCCGGTGGGCATGGTCGGGCAGGCCGGGCGTCTGTATGTGCGTAGCGAACAGGATGCCGGCCATCTGCAGCTTGTATGGGGTGAAGGTGCCACTCAGAGCTGCGGCATCGACTATCAGCTGCCTGCGGTGGATGAGGCCGAGCCCATGGGGTTCGTCAAGGTGGAGGCAATATGTCGTTGATCCGTGGAATTTGCCGCAGTCACGCGGCGGTGGCCCTGGGTCTTGCAGGGGCGTTGCTGGTGCCAACAGCGCAAGCCGCATGCGCGTTGAACTCCGGCGCTTTCGTGCCGCAGGACGTGCAGATGGATATGGGGCAGGTGGTGATACTGCCGGGTCTACCGGTAGGTGGCGTGATCAAGGAACTGGTGGTCAACATCGATCAGCGCGATCGTGTCGCGCAATGTACTGGTTCGGGCAGTGCCAACGGGCGCTACATCAACGCCGCGCAGCAGACCTTGCTGGCGGGCTTCAGCAATGTCCATGCGACCGATGTTGCTGGCGTGGGTATTCGTGTCTACCGTGACTCCGGCACCATCCAGACCTTTTATCCACATACGTTGGCGCTGAATACCAACGGGGCGGTGAGTCTGGTCGGTGGTACGTTCCGGGTGGAACTGATCAAGACCGCAGCCATCACCGGCTCGGGGTTGATTGCTCCCAGTGGCAGGTTCACCACGTATTACTTCGATGGGGATGGCCCGATCAAACCGGTGCTGGTCTCAACCTTCAGGGGTTCCGGAACCACCGTGGTCAACCCCACCTGCGTGGTGCAGGCAGGAAGCCGGAACATCGTGGTCGAGTTTGGATCGGTACCCGCCAGCACCTTCAACGGGGTTGGTACGCGTGCGGTCGATCGCGATTTCGATATCCACCTGGAATGCCAGGGCAGCAATGTCGCCCAGTACCAGAGCAGGATCGGCATTCGCTTGGATGCGATCCAGGACAGCTCCAATCTGCCGGGTGTCCTGCCCTTGGCTGCCGTCGCGGACGCGGCAGGCGGCATCGCCATCGAACTGGTGCAGCGCAATGGCAGCGCGGAGAAAACAGTGCGGTTTGCCGAGAACATCGACCTGGGGGCCAGCGTGGCGGGTAGCAGCAGCTTCAGCCTGCCGCTGCGTGCCCGTTACATCCAGACCCGGGCCGGCAGGGTGACGCCCGGCAAGGCCAACGGCACGGCGACGTTCACCATCCAATACAACTAGGTCGTGCCGGGCAGGACTGCATCGATGCCGGCCGGCGGCGGGAGCGGCCGGGTTACGGTGGTAGTGCGCGCAGCTGGCATTGGGCTGCCGGCAGCTGGGCGATGGCGTAGATTCTTCGCCTCGTTCTAGAATGCTGACTTGCCATGAACGGGGGCGCTGCATGGGGATGCACGTCGATACCAGTTGCATCAATTGTGATCGCGCCACCGGCGGTCCTGAGCAGAAGTACTGCCCGAACTGCGGCCAGCCGACGCCGGCGCACCGCATCGACTGGCATTTCCTGGGCCATGAGCTGGAGCACAGCGTGCTGCACATGGACCGGGGCATTCTGTATTCGCTGAAGCAGCTGATGCTGCAGCCGGGCAGGTTGCTGCGCGATTACATCGAAGGGCGGCGTGGCAACCAGGTCAAGCCGCTGCTGCTGATCACGATGATGGCGGCGGCGGTGGTGCTGTTGAATCGGCTGATTACCGGCGGCAGCATGATGGATACCGGTGCAAGTGAAGCAATGGCGACCGCGCAGGCAGTGCCTGCCGAGGTACTGCGGGTGATGGCCGCCTATCGCACGGTCGGGGCGTGGATCGACTCCCATTTTGCCGCGTTCACATTGATGTTGCTGCCCATTGAAGCGCTGGTGTTCTGGCAGGTGTTCCGCCGCTACAGCCAGCTGAATTACCCCGAATGGCTGGTGATGATCACGCTGCTGACCGTGCAGACATTCGTCATCTGGTCGGTTCTGGTGCTGCTGCACCGTTGGCTGCCGCATGCGCAGCTGATGGCGGCGTTGCTGGGGATGATCTACGCCGCCGTCTCGCTGGTGCAGTTCTTCCAGGATCGAGCGGTGTGGTCGACGATATGGCGAACCGCGGTATCGCTGGCCTTGTTCTCGCTGATCAGTTCGTCTGCGGTCATGGCAGCTGCGTTGGTCGTGATGCGGGTCGGATGACCCGCGCACGTTCGGGTTGAGCCGCGACCGCGATCATTCCAGCGCGTAGCGCAGCACGAACAGGCTCGCCACCAGCCATACCGCCGGGTGTACTTCGCGCCAGCGGCCGGTGCCTGCCTTCAGCGCCGCATAGGCGATGAAGCCGAAGGCCAGGCCGTTTGCAATCGAGTAGGTGAACGGCATCGCCAGCGCACACAATGCGGCGGGCACCGACTCGGTCAGGTCATCCCACTTCACTTCCACCAGCTCGCGCAGCATCAGCCCGGCGACGAACAGCAGTGCCGGTGCGGTGGCATAGGACGGCACCATTGCCGCCAGCGGCGAGAACAGCAGCGCAGCCAGGAACAGCGCGGCAACCACCAATGCGGTCAGGCCGGTTCGACCGCCGACCTGCACGCCGGAGGCGCTTTCGGCAAAGGCGGTGGTGGAGCTGGTGCCCAGCAGGGAGCCGGCGACAATCGCGCTGCTGTCTGCCAGCAAGGCGCGGCTGAAACGCTTCTTGCCGTCCGCCAGCTTCAACAGGCCGGCGCGTCCGAGCACGCCATACAGCGTGCCGGTCGCGTCGAAGACTTCCACCAGCACGAATACCAGCACCACCTGCAGCAGCACCGCCAGCGGCGCGCCGCCGTCGTGGTGCAGCAGCCCTGGCAGGTCCAGTTGCAGGAAGGTCGGGGCCAGGCTTGGCGGCAGCGAGACGATGCCCTGGTACTGCACCGAGCCGATTGCCCAACCAATGCCGGTGACGGCGAGAATGCCGATCAGGATCGCACCGCGCACCTTGCGTGCTTCGAGAATGGCGATCAGCAGGAAACCGGCCAGTGCCAGCAGCGGCGGTGCGGTATTGAGCGGGCCGAGCGTGAGCATGGTGTCTTCATTGGCGACGATCACATTGGATTTCTGCAACGCGATGATGGCCAGGAACAGACCGATGCCGGCAACGATGGCAGAGCGCAACGAGGCGGGAATGCCGGCCACCAGCCAGGCGCGGATGCCGGTCAGCGAGAGCACCCAGAACACGATGCCGGAAATGAACACCGCCGCCAGCGCCTGTTGCCAGGGCAGGCCGGCGGCACCGACCACGGTGAAGGCGAAGAAGGCGTTCAAGCCCATGCCTGGGGCCATGCCGACCGGGTAGTTGGCGGCCAGCGCCATCACTGCCGAGCCGATTGCGGCCGCCAGGCAGGTCGCCACAAACACCGCGCCCGGATCCATGCCGGTGGTGCCGAGGATCTCCGGGTTGACGAAGACGATGTAGGACATCGTCAGGAAGGTGGTGATGCCGGCCAGCACCTCGGTGCGGACGCTGGTGCCGTGCTGTTGCAGTTTGAAGATTCGGTCTAGCAGGGACATGGTGATTCCGTGGATTGCAGGCATTGCCTCTGGCTGGGTGGAAGAGGGTGCCGGAGGCGGGAGCGGGGCTTGGGCCCGTCCGTTGCGGGAACGGAAGGCGGAGTCCTGTCTTTTCTTCTCCCGCGTGCGGGAGAAGGTGCCCCGAAGGGACGGATGAGGGGGAGCTTCACCCGTTCTTCAGCTCTTTGAGCTTTTCTGACAAAAACAAGCGATGCCAGTTTCTTGCGCAGAGCTTGCCCTCACCCCAACCCCTCTCCCGCAGGCGGGAGAGGGGCTAAAGCGGTGTCCCGCGCCTGCTTTGGGCACCGCAAAAGCAGACGGCCGCACTGGGCGGCCGTCTGTCGGGTATTACTTCAGTGCCTTGAAACGCAGGCGCTTAGGACCGGCATCGTCGCCGAGGCGACGCTTCTTGTCCTCTTCGTACTCGCGGTAGTTGCCCTGGAAGAACTCCACGTGCGAGTCACCTTCAAAGGCAATGATGTGCGTGGCGATGCGATCCAGGAACCAGCGGTCATGCGAAATGACGAAGGTGTTGCCCGGGAACTCCAGCAACGCATCTTCCAGCGCACGCAGGGTTTCGATGTCCAGGTCGTTGGACGGTTCGTCGAGCAGCAGCACGTTGCCACCCTGCAGCAGGGTCTTGGCCATGTGCAGGCGACCGCGCTCACCACCGGACAGCGAGCCAACCATCTTCTGCTGGTCCTGGCCCTTGAAGTTGAAGCGGCCGATGTAGGCACGCGACTGGATCTCGACACCGTTGATGTTGAGGATGTCCAGGCCGCCAGCGATTTCCTGGAACACATTGTGGTTGCCGGTCAGCGCGTCGCGGCTCTGGTCGACGTAGGACAGCTTGACGGTCGGGCCGACCACGATCTCGCCCGAATCCGGCTTTTCCTGGCCGGTGATCATCTTGAACAGGGTCGACTTACCGGCACCGTTCGGGCCGATGATGCCGACGATGGCACCCGGCGGGATGATCATCGACAGGTTGTCGATCAGCAGGCGCTCGCCGAACTTCTTGGAGACGTTCTTGAACTCCATCACCGAGTTGCCCAGGCGCTCGCCCGGCGGGATGAAGATTTCATTGGTCTCGTTGCGCTTCTGGTAGTCAACGCTCTGCAGTTCTTCCAGGCGGGCCAGACGGGCCTTGCCCTTGGTACGGCCACCCTTGGCGTTCTGCCGCGACCACTCCAGTTCCTTCTGGATCGCCTTCTGGCGAGCCTTTTCCTGGTTGTCTTCCTGCTTCAGGCGCTCGTCCTTCTGCATCAACCATTCGGTGTAGTTGCCCTTCCACGGAATGCCGCGACCGCGGTCCAGTTCCAGGATCCACTCGGCGGCGTTGTCCAGGAAGTAGCGATCATGGGTGACGGCCACCACGGTGCCGGTGTAGCGCGCCAGGAACTGTTCCAGCCATTCCACCGACTCGGCGTCCAGATGGTTGGTCGGTTCGTCGAGCAGCAGCATGTCCGGCTTCTGCAGCAGCAGGCGGCACAGGGCTACGCGGCGCTTTTCACCACCGGACAGGTTGCCGATCACCGCATCCCACGGCGGCAGGCGCAGCGCGTCGGCGGCCACGTCCAGCTGGTTCTCCAGGGTGTGGGCATCGCCGGCGGCCAGGATGGCTTCCAGCCGTTCCTGTTCCTTGGCCAGTGCATCAAAGTCGGCGCCTTCCTCGGCATAAGCGTCGTAGATCTTGTCCAGCGCGGCCTGGGCCTGCAGCACTTCGCCCACGCCTTCTTCAACCGCTTCACGCACGGTCTGGGCCGGGTCCAGGCGCGGTTCCTGCTCCAGATAGCCGACCTTGATGCCGGCCTGCGGGCGGGCCTCGCCCTCGAAATCGGTGTCCACGCCGGCCATGATCTTCAGGACGGTGGACTTGCCGGCGCCGTTCAGGCCCAACAGGCCGATCTTGGCGCCCGGGAAGAACGACAGCGAGATGTCCTTGATGATCTGCCGCTTGGGCGGGACCACCTTGCTGACGCGGTTCATGGTGTAGATGTATTGCGAGGACATGACGTCTCCGTAGCGCACGCCTGCACCCGGTCCGGGGGGGACAGGGCGCAAAGCAAAAGGGAATCGCTCATTATAACCGCAACCCCTGATGCCCGGCTTGACGGTGGCTGCCCTTGCTGATTTATGAATGGGAAAGGCCGTAACCGTTTCCAGCCGGAAACTGTTCAGATGAAGTGAGCATTATGGAAACCGTCCACCAACCCAGTGAGGGCCACCCATGAAGATGAACCGCTTAGCTGTTGCAGCGATGACCACCCTGCTGGCATTTGGTGCCACCGCCCCGGCCTTTGGCGGCAGGTGACCGCGACGACCACGACCGTGGCCGCCATGGCTGGGATGACCGTGGCAGGGGCCATGATCGCGGCCGTGGCCACGGCCATGATCGCCACGACCGCCGTGACGACCGTCGTCATTACAGCAATGGTTACCGCGAGGGCTACCGCGATGCCCGCTACAACGACCGCCGCTACTACGCGCCGCCGCGCGTGGTGTATCGCCCGTATGGCTTCGAACGTGGCCACCGGTACAGCAATTACTACGGCGGCCCGGTCTATGTGGTCAATGACTACGACCGTTACCACGTGCGCCGCCCGCCCTACGGCCACCGCTGGATCCGCGATGACCGCGGCAACATGCTGATGGTGGCCATCGCCACCGGCATCATCGCCGACATCGTGTTCAATCATTGAGGCCGGGGGTAATAAGCCCGGACCAATGGTCAAGGAAGGCGCCCCCCCCGGGGCGCCTTCCGCGTTTGTGGGCCAGCTCGAAGGTTTCAAACGCCACCGCCGGGCCGGGTTCTGTGGCGGAAGGACGGGTTACAATCGACAGCTCCCTCGCCCCCGTACCAGGAGCTGTGATGTTCCCGCGTGAAGCCCGTATCGAGTCCTACGATCCCGAGTTGGCCAAGGCCATTGCCGATGAGTGCCAGCGTCAGGAAGACCATGTCGAGCTGATTGCCAGCGAGAACTACGCCAGCCCGATGGTGATGGAAGCCCAGGGCAGCCAGCTGACCAACAAGTACGCCGAGGGCTACCCGGGCAAGCGCTACTACGGTGGCTGCGAGTACGTGGACATCGCCGAGAAGCTGGCCATCGACCGTCTGAAGCAGCTGTTCGGCGCCGATTACGCCAACGTGCAGCCGCACAGCGGCTCGCAGGCCAACCAGGCCGTCTACTTCGCACTGCTGCAGCCGGGCGACACCATCCTGGGCATGAGCCTGGCCCATGGCGGTCACCTGACCCACGGTGCCAAGGTCAATGCCTCGGGCAAGATCTTCAATGCGATCCAGTACGGCGTGAACGAAGCCGGCCTGATCGACTATGACGAAGTCGAGCGCCTGGCGCTGGAGCACAAGCCGAAGATGGTGGTGGCTGGTTTCTCCGCCTATTCGCAGGTCGTCGACTGGGCGCGCTTCCGCGCCATCGCCGACAAGGTTGGCGCCTATCTGTTCGTGGACATGGCGCACGTTGCCGGCCTGGTCGCTGCTGGCGTGTACCCGAGCCCGATCGAACACGCGCACGTGGTCACCTCCACCACCCACAAGACCCTGCGCGGTCCGCGCGGCGGCATCATCATCGCCAAGGGCGCTGGCGAAGAGATCGAGAAGAAGCTGCAGTCGATCGTGTTCCCGGGCATCCAGGGCGGTCCGCTGATGCACGTCATCGCCGCCAAGGCCGTGGCCTTCAAGGAAGCACTGGAGCCGGAATTCAAGGCCTACCAGCAGCAGGTGGTGAAGAACGCCCAGGCCATGGCCACCACGTTGATCGCGCGCGGCTACAAGATCGTCTCCGGTGGCACCCAGAACCACCTGATGCTGGTCGACATGATCGGCAAGGATGTGTCCGGCAAGGATGCGGAAGCGGCGCTGGGCAAGGCCCACATCACCGTCAACAAGAACTCGGTGCCGAACGACCCGCGTTCGCCGTTCGTGACCTCGGGCCTGCGCCTGGGCACCCCGGCCATCACCACCCGCGGTTACCAGGAAGCCGACTGCGTGGCACTGGCCAACTGGATTGCCGACGTGCTGGACGCCCCGGCCGACGAAGCCGTCATCGCCCGCGTGCGTGATGCAGTCAGTGCGCAGTGCCGCAAGTACCCGGTTTACGGCTGACGCGGAGATAACGGGAATGACGAACAAACGATTGCTCGTATTCCCGTTGTTGTTGCCGCTGATGTCTGGCGGCAACGTTTTTGCCTCTGATCCTGCCAAGTCAACGGAGCTAAAGCCCGCGCCGAACCTGGTCGAACTAAAAATCGATACTTCGGATAGCGGGCAGCCTCTTGGCGTTACATACGACTCCGACTGGGGTGTGTGCAGTGTTGGGGCAGTGCAGTTGTTGAGAGGGGATGAGGTGCGGAAGATCGCGGCGAGGCCGCCGGTCGTCACCGACTGTGATCCCGTGCAGCCTTTGTCAAATCCCCGTCAGGCCGAGTATCCGGTGGAGATGATCGAGGCCAATAAGTCTGGTAGCGCACAGGTGGTGGCGCTTATCGATGAAGGCGGGCACGTGATGACGGCGGATGCCGTGTGTGTCAGTGAAGCTGGTTTTGCGGCGTTGGCCGAAAATGTCATCCGCGCGATGCAGTTTGTCCCGGCACGCTGCGGCATTGACAAGCTCCCGGTAAAGAGCGTGATTATCTTGCCGGTGTCGTACGATGTTCACTACCAACGAACTTTTTTACGCTGAGTCTGCGATGTACTGCCCTTTCTGCCAGCACACTGACACACGCGTGATTGATTCACGCGTTTCCGAAGATGGCGCCACCATCCGCCGCCGCCGTGGCTGCGAAGCCTGTGGCGAGCGCTTCAGTACGTTGGAAACGATCGAGCTCAAGTTGCCGGTCATCGTGAAGAGTGATGGCGGCCGCGAAGCCTTCGATGCGCGCAAGCTGCGGGTTGGCTTTGACCGCGCGCTGCAGAAGCGGCCAGTGTCCGAAGAACGCATCGAGGCGGCAGTACGCGCGGTGGTGCACCACCTGCGTATGTGCGGCGAACGCGAGGTGCCGTCGATCAAGGTCGGCGGTTTCGTGATGGATGAGCTCCGCAAGCTCGACCATGTCGGCTATGTGCGCTTCGCCTCGGTCTACCGCAGCTTCGAGGACGTGGCCGATTTCCGCGACGAGATCGAAAAGCTCGAGCGTGATCATTCCAGTGACGAGGATCAGCTGCCTCTGTTGGCGCATGCGCGGGCGGAAGCGGCACGGGCAGGCAAGGGCGGCAAGCGCTGACGGGTTGGTTGGCTCGGTAGGGAGGCCGAAGTGGTGATGCAATCAACGGGGCGGCGGTTCTCACGCAATGGGTTGGTCGTGGCCGCGTTGTGGCTGGCCACGACTGCGCATGCGCAGGAGCGGTCCAGTCCTGCGGATCCGGCTGAGCGCGCCCGGTTGGCCGCGCAGCAGGCTTTCAACGCTGTTGCCGCGCTGGATCAAACGCAGCGCGACCCAACTTCCTGTGTGGGGGATGCCTGTACGCCAGCGATGCTGGCAGGGCGTTATCGTGTCGTCGAAGACGCATTTGCAGGCTCGCTGCTGGAGTTGGGTGTCGGCGGGAACTATGCGTTGCAGCTGGCGTTGTCTCCCTTGCCGCGGAGCTCGAAAGGGCAATGGTCGCTGGAGGACGGCATGCTGTTGCTGCATCCGCGCGATGACCTCGCCAGCACCGTGCAGTTGGTGCCGTATGAAGCCAGGTCAGCCGAGCGCGCGCAGTTGCAGCAGCTGCTGGCCGACCTGCAACAGGCGCGTCCGGATCCGGCTGATCGCAGCGGCCAGGGCGAGCTCGAGGAGCTGCAGGCGCAACTGGCAGACACGCACGTAGCAGGCAGGCCGCTGTACGTGAATCTGCTCGATCCAATGAGCGGCGTAGCCAGCGACGGCGTGCAGGTGGTATTGGAGCTGGCCCAGGGCGAGCTGGCTGCTGAAGGCGGGTTGGCCGGGGGAAATACCTATCGTTTCCCGTCGCCGGCACCGGGGCAGGTGGTGACTGGCCTGCGTTTGCACTTCTCTGGCATCGGGGCGACGCTGCGTTTGCCGTTACAACCGCCGCTGCGGCCCAGCTACCAGGTGCTGTTCGATGGCTGCGCGGTAGGAATGTGCGAGCCGGAGACGATGGGCATGGTGCTGGAGCAGGCGGAGGGGGGCGTGCGCTTTGCTGCCTGGGGCGTTGGCGTGTTCCAGCGTGTGAACGACTAGTTGTTTGGATGTGCAGGCCGCCGAGCGTGGCCGCGTGAGTTGAATCCGATGAAGATCATCAATCTGCAGGACCGGCCCGAACTGCTGCCGGCGATCGCGCTTGCCCATGTGCAGGCTTTCGGCATGCTGCTGCCGGACTGGACGCTGGCCCAGGCCGAGGCCGAGCTGCGTGCGCAGCAGCGCGACGGCATTCCCTGCACCTGGCTGGCCGAAGATGACAGTGGCTGGCTGGGCTCGGTCAGCCTGTTGCATGACGATCACGAACAGATCCGCGGCTGGTCGCCCTGGCTGGCCTCGCTGTATGTAGACGAAGCCGCGCGCGGCAAAGGCGTCGGCGCAACGCTGGTGGCCCACTGCGTGGCGCAGGCGGCGGCGCTGGGTGTGCCGGTACTGTATCTGTATTGCGAAACACCGATGGTGGCGTGGTATCGCAGCCTGGGTTGGCGTGTGCATGCTGAGCTGCAATTGGGGCCGTTGGCGATCGTGGTGATGGCAACCGATACCGGATCTCCCTGATTTGCCGGAAACACGGGTGCTGGCACCGGTGCGCATACACTTGGCGCACGGCTACTGCCGAACGGGCAGCACAATCGCAATGAGGTTTTACCGATGAGTCAGTTCACCGCCACCGATCACCTGCTGATGGCTCGCGCGCTACGCCTGGCCGAACGCGCGGCCTGGACCACCCGCCCCAATCCCATGGTGGGTTGTGTCATTGCCCAGGGCGATGAGGTGGTGGGCGAGGGCTGGCATCAGCGCGCTGGCGGCCCGCATGCCGAAGTGTTTGCGTTGCGCCAGGCCGGTGAGCGCGCGCGTGGCGCTACCGCTTACGTCACCCTGGAGCCCTGCGCGCACTATGGCCGCACGCCGCCCTGCGCATTGGCGTTGATCGATGCGGGCGTGGGCCGGGTGGTGGCGGCGATGGCCGATCCCTTCCCCGATGTGGACGGCGGCGGCTTTGCGCTGCTGCGCCAGGCCGGTATCTCCGTCGAGGTGGGTTTGATGGCCGCGCAGTCGCGTGAACTCAACCACGGCTTTCTATCGCGCATCGAGCGTGGCCGGCCGTTTGTGCGGGTGAAACTGGCCGGCAGCCTGGATGGGCGCACCGCAATGGCCAATGGCGAATCCAAGTGGATCACCGGTGAGGCGGCGCGTGCCGACGTGCAGCAGTGGCGTGCCCGCGCGGGCGCCATCCTGACGGGCGCGGCCACGGTGTTGGCAGATGATCCGCTGCTGACAGCACGCCCAGAGGCTGGCGAATTCCTGCCGCCATTGCGGGTGGTGCTGGATGCCCGCTTGCGCACATTGGAATGCAGACGTGTGCGCGAAGGTGATGCGGCGACTTTGTATCTGCACGATCCGTCGCTGCCGCCGCCCGCGCTGGAGGATGCCGAATTTGCCGGGGTGGGGGTGCAGGACGATGGCCGGCTTGATCTGGCCGGGGTGATGGCGATGCTGGCGGCGCGTGGCATCAACGAGGTGCATGTCGAAGCGGGACCAACCTTGTGTGGTGCCTTGCTCAAGGCCGGATTGGTCGACGAACTATTGCTGTACATGGCGCCCTTGCTGATGGGCGATGGCGCGCGGCCGCTGTTGGCGGGCCTTGGCATTGAGCATATGGCCCAGGCCCTGTCGTTGGAGCTGCATGACGCCCGCATGCTCGGCAAGGACCTGCGCCTGCAGTTGCGGCCGACGACGCACAACTGAGCGCACCTGTAGTGGGGGGGGCGGGGGGGGCGGCGGCGGGGGGGGGGGGGGCGGGGTGCTGGGGGGCGGGGGGGCGCCAGCCGCGCAGCACCCCCTCGCGCCCCCAC